>JBCCIX010000331.1:0-5286 GCA_039028075.1 Bacteroidota bacterium
ATAAAGCGCCTTCATTCCTATATCAGCGCCCTTTTTAATCATGACAGTGCTAATAACCAGAACAGCGGGCAAGCTTATTAAGCGTTTGTCCACATTACTGATACCCCAACTATCTCGAAGCCAGGCCAGAACGGGATCGAACGCCTCAGCGAAAGCGATCACGTAAAAAGCTACGCTGATAGCTTGTGACAAGTACAGTGCAAAACCAATGGAAGCTCCTACATTAATGCCAAACGAGCGGGAAATGATGTAATATTCGCCTCCACCTTCGACTTTTTGGTTGGTAGCAATCTCCGCAATAGCCATCGCAGTGGGAATAGTTACCAGGTGACCGAATAAAATTATTCCTAAGGTACCAATATACCCTACGTTGCCTACAGCATACCCAAAACGAAGAAACATTACCGCACCAAGAATCGTGGAGATAGCGGTGAAAAAAACTGGGGCGGTTCCAAAATTTGCCTTACTTCCGCTGATATTCATAAGTTAAACCAAGATAAGTAGTTGTGTGAACTTACGAACGTGCACAAGGTAATTTTTAAAATTTAAAAATTAGATGTTACAAATAAGAGATATTAGATTAAATTTAAATTTCTAAGTAAGATTAATCAATTATTACTTTGACGGTTTATTACACCAGATAGTAAGCTGTAAGCGAACAATCAGGACCTTATTTTAGTGCATTAAATAATATAAATTGATGTTTACGTCACTTTTAAGGCTATTTGCTCGCTTCAATTCATATATGACTTCCAAAAAGGGAACTGTATTGTTATCCTTTGCGCTGACTGGCTTCATTCCCTCATATTGTCAAGTAAACCTTCAACCTTTTGACGCAGAGTCGATCATCCAAGCACGAAAAACAAGAGTTCTGGATGATTACCTCCAAAGGAGTATAACTAATATTCTTCACGGAAGAAAATATAATCTTATATATTTTCAAGCCATACGGAATAGTCAATTTTTTAAAGAAAAAGCTCCTGAGCAAGGCTATGTCGAATATGACGAAGTTTTATTCAAGGATATAGATATTCAATACGATTTATACACACAAGAAATAGTTGTTTTAATAGAATTAAAAGGTGGATCTCAATATGTGACTCTTGACACCAGCCGAATCAAGAGGTTTAGCATTGGTGAAGATAGCTTCCATCATATTAGGAATGATAAGCTTCTTGATCAGGGTTTTTACCAAGTGGCCTACGCAGGTAAAGAATCAAGTCTTTTTATTAGCCGGACTAAGAAAAAAAAAGTGACAAAAAACACGACAGGTATTGAAATAGACTTTACCCTTCAAAGCAACTACTACCTAAGAAATGTACGGGGAACCTTTACTATAAAAACCAAAAAGCAATTCCTGAATGCTTTTGGAAATTCGCAATCTGTTAAATCGATTATTAAGAAACACAAAATAAGGTTTACCAAAAGACAATTAGAGAAATCATTCATTACTGCTTTGCAACTGATAGAAAAATGAGGGTATCACAAAAACTGATCATATTCTTTTTATCGTTTGCTCATTTTTTGACTCAAGCTCAGGGAATAAAGTCGCTTACGGGGTTCTATCGTGATACCTACTTCATTGAGATGGTTAACGATTTAGAGTCACGATATGGTCTGAGATTCTATTTCAGCCCTAACCTGGATAGTGTAAAGGTAAATCTGGAATTCTCAGACATCAAACTTCAGGAACTAGCCAAACAACTAAAATCAGAGAGTAATACCAATTTCTTAGTGAAGCAAGAAGGTATTTTGATTGCAACCGGTAAGTTTTCTATCAAAACTGAATTATCAAATAAGTTTTTCAATTCAGGAGCAGAAGAAAAAGTAAAGCGTGATGAAGAAAACGGAACATCCGTATTGGAAAACATTCGTGAAGTCGCTGAATCTAACGGAGACAAAAGGTTGGAAAATACTCTTTTCGAAATTGGAGAAATTTCAAGACGATTCGATGGACAGTCAGCCACCATCAGCGGATATCTTAAGGAGGTTAAAACCGGCGAGCCGATAATTGGCGCTTCTGTTTTTAAGAAAAATCCATTGGTCGGGGTGATCACAGACCACTTAGGGTATTTTTCATTCACTCTTCCTAAAGGAAGGCATGAGCTATTTTTCGACTATACAGGAATGAAGCAGGTCAAAAGACAAGTGATGCTTTTTAGCGATGGTCAACTGGATGTGGAGATGAAGAATGATATTATCTCACTCAAAGAAGTGGTGATTACGGCAGATCAAAATGTGGTCGATAACCTACAAACAGGTTTTGCATCTATGAATATTAAAACCATTCGACAGATTCCTTCGATTATGGGTGAAGCGGATATCATGAAAATAGCCCTGACCCTTCCCGGCGTCCAAACGGTGGGTGAAGGCACTGCCGGTTTTAATGTGCGAGGTGGTAGTGCAGATCAAAACCTCGTTTTATTGAATGACGTTCCTATTTATAACACGAATCACCTGTTTGGTTTCTTTTCTGTTTTCAACCCGGATGTCCTGGCCAGGGCTGACCTTTACAAGAGTGGTATAGAAGCCAGGTATGGGGGTAGAATTTCATCTGTTTTTGATGTGGCCCTGAGAGATGGCAATAAGAAAAAATTCAAGTTTCGCGGGGGAATAAGTCCGGTTACCGGAAAGCTCACTTTGGAGGGCCCCATAAAAAAAGATACTAGTAGTTATATTTTGGGCATTCGCAGTACTTATTCGGACTGGATTTTCTCTTTACTGGATGACCCCGATCTGAGAAATAGCTCCGGATCTTTCTCCGATGTAGTGGTCAAAACCAACCATAGAATAGATGAAAAAAACGGGCTTGTGGTGTCCGCTTACCATAGCAGAGACAAGTTTAGCCTGAGTACCGATACGGTTTTCAGGTATTTTAACAATAACGCCTCAATTCAATGGCGCCATTCTTTTTCAAACCGACTTCACAGCACATCTTCCCTGTCATATGCCAACTACAACTATAAATTTTCTAGTAAGGAAAATCCATTAGAAGCCTTTGAACAAACGTATAAAATAGATCAATACGCCATAAAATCTGATTTTAACTATTTCCCAAAAGAACGATCCAGCCTAAACTTTGGCATGGCCGCTACTTTCTACAATTTACAACCGGGACGGCAACAGCCTATGGGAACCGCTTCTCTTGTAAACCCTGTAACGCTTGAGCAAGAAAAGGGGCTGGAAACGGCTTTATACATAGGATATGAGCAAGAGTTAAGTAACAGGTTCAGTGTGTATGGCGGGTTTAGGATGACCATGTTTAACAGTATTGGCCCCGGTCCCTCCTTCGTATTTCAAGATGGACAACCTAGGACCGACGTATTTATTACAGATACTATCTCCTATTCAAAACATGAAATAGCAAAAACCTATTTTGGGCCTGAACTACGGTTATCCGGTAGATACAAACTCTCTGATGACCTTTCTTTTAAATTCGCATTCGACCGAATGAACCAATATATTCATGTTTTATCCAATACCACGGCGATCTCACCTATTGACAATTGGCGATTAAGTAATGATCATATTAAACCCCAGATTGGGAATCAGTATTCCGTGGGTTTGTATAAAAGGTTTTTTGGTACCAGCCTTGAAATGTCAGTCGAAGGCTACTACAAGAGGTTAAGAAACTTTCTTGAATATAAAGATGGTGCTGAACTTTTACTGAATGAATCACTGCAAACCGATATCATTAGTGCTAGTGGTAAATCTTACGGAGTCGAAGTATTACTAAAAAAGTCATCCGGAAAATTAAGTGGTTGGATAAGCTACACCTATGCAAGGTCATTGCTCCGCGCCAACGGCGATTTTTCGGATGAACAAATTAATTCCGGGGAATACTATCCTTCTAACTTTGATCAGCCTCATACCGTAGCCGTCGTATCCAATTTTAAAATCAACAGGCGAGTGAATCTTTCGTTAAATGTCAATTATAGTACCGGAAGGCCAACCACTCTACCTGTAGCAGAATATATCATCAGAGACCAACCTGTACTTTTGTTTACAGATCGAAATAAATTTCGGATTCCAGACTATTTTCGCACTGATATCGCCTTTAATTTTGAAGGTAATCATAATGTAAATAAACGTATACACGGCTCATGGTCATTTTCAGTGTATAACCTGACGAGCAGGGCCAATGCCTACTCTGTATTTTTCAGAAGTGAAAATGGAGAGATCAGAGGCTATAAACTTTCTATTTTCAAAAATGCCATTCCCACCATCACCTATCATTTTGAATTAAAATGAAACCGCTTAACACTATATTGATACTAACTGCATTCCTTTTTCAGAGTTGTTTAGAACCTTTCTCACCGGATGTGCCAGACAATAACGAAAATTTTCTAGTGGTTGACGCAACGATTACCAATCAGCCCGGACCCTATACCGTTTACATTAGGCAAAGTACAGCACTCAACGGCACCAGCCCCGATATTTCAGGAGTAATCGTATCTATCGAAGAAGAACAAGAGGGAATCACAGACTTATTGGTAGAAGTAAATCCAGGGGAGTATCAAACTACATTTATCCAGGGTGAAATCGGAAAAAGGTACCGATTAAATTTAACCTTTAACGGAAGACAATATCAGTCCACGTGGGAGGAAATAATGATTCCACAGACCATAGATAGCATATATTTCGAAGCCAAAACCATTGGTACATCTGACAGGGATAACGATGCCTCTGGCCTTGAATTTTTTCTGGATACCCAAGGTTCTGGCGGTGAACCCGCATACTATAGGTTTGAACTATCAGAAACCTGGAAATTTCAGGCACCAAGACCTTCATTTTTGGATTACCTCGGAAATGACATGACGGAAAGGGCTAAAAATCCCGTGCACACCTGTTGGAGTACGAATGACGTACGCCGTATTAATCTGGCAAATACGGCCAATTTAACCCAGAATATCCTGGCTCGTCATCCACTGCGGTTCATTACCGGTGAAGAAGATCGATTTACTATACGCTATAGTCTTTTAGTACAGCAATATGTAATAAGTGAAAAAGAACATACATTTTGGAGACAGTTACAAGAATCAAATCAGGAGTTAGGAAGCATATTTGACCGGCAACCTTCCAGGACTTTAGGAAACATAGTAAATACCAATGATCCAGATGATTTGATATTAGGTTACTTCTCGGCTTCAGGTCTAAGTGAAAAACGGCTGTTTGTTGACGCTGCCGAAATTCCCGAGTTTGTTATAAAGAGACGTATGTGTAACAGTCTTGATACATTGAGCAAATTTGCATTAGGGCCAGCATATGAAGAAACCTTAGTCGAGA
>JBCCIX010000332.1:0-5274 GCA_039028075.1 Bacteroidota bacterium
ATCGATACTCAGCAATGAAGCTAAAGTCTTATTTGCGTTGATCAATGCCTACTTACAATACGATCAGCCGATAGTAACGGATGATCTAAATCTACCGAAAAGCCCGCTCTCAAGCTTGGCGAAAGTTTTGATTCATTTAAAAGTGAATCAAAATGAATCTGCAATTTCAGCACTGGAAAGCATTATTACCTACCAATCAAAATATCCGCTATTAAACTATCTTATGGGTGAAGCCAGGATTAGATCCGGTGAATATGCCAAAGCCAGAAAAGCCTACTTTAAGTTTATAAATACCAGCAAAAACCTAGCGAACATCAAAGATTCTTACTTCAAAATAGGCCTTACTTATCATTTAGAGGAAGACCTCGACTCTGCGCGATACTTTATGAAAATGGCCGCTGAAAAGGGTAAAGAGATAAGTGAAGCCGACCAATATGCTTCGAAGGTGATAAATAGCAACCGGTTGCCTCATCGTCTGATTGTAAAAATTAGGTTTTTAACCGACGGCGGTTATTACGCTGACGCGGAAAAACTAGTCGAACGCTTCGCTAAAGCATCATTTCAAAACTTTGATGATAGGTTGGAATTTCAATACCGATCGGCACGGTTACGGCATAAGCAGACTAAAGCCGAAGACGCCATTGTATACTACAAAGAAGTCGTGGATCTATCGCCCAAAAAAGGGTATTATTTCGCTCCAAATGCCTGTTTGCAGTTGGGTTATCTTTACAGAAGCCGTAAAGACTACCTAAACGCGGGGTACTATTTTAAAAAGGTGAATGAATTCTCCGACTATGAGTATAAAAACAGTATTGATCGAAAAGCTAGGTCTGCACTTCTGAATCTTCCTCAACCTCCTTCAAATGTTCGGTAGAGTTGTATTTCTCTACGGTGAAATGAGAACCGTTATAGTGTAATATATACAGACCTAGGTTTGAGTGTTCAAACATATCCATCGAATAAAGCGGGTAGTTCAAAATTAGGCATAATAAAACGCGCATAGCTCTGCCGTGCATGCAGATCAAAATTGTGCCTTCCTCCTCTCGGCTCATGATATGATTAAAAACAGGTTTTTGCCGGTTGTAAACATCCTGAGGCGACTCACCACCTTCTATAGGCAGTTCTGTTTCTCCATTTTGCCACCTACTGATCACCTGATGATAATAAGCATCCTCTTCCGGTGTGATTACCATTCCTTCTCGGGTGCCCCAGTTAATCTCGTTAAGACCTTCCAGTTCTTCGTGAGGAAGCCCCATCTTCAAAAATGCCTGAACAGACTCGTGGGTACGCCTCAATTTAGAAGTATACACCTTGTCAAACTTCACCTGGCGGAAAGCGCTAAAAAAAGCAGCAGCCTGACGGCGGCCTTTTTCATTCAGAGAAGCGTCAATTCCGCTACCTTGAACTATACCTTTTAGGTTATAATCCGTCTGTCCATGCCTGATCAGATATATTTTTTTGCTTTTCAAATTGTCAGTATTTTAGGCCGCAAAAGTAGTGTTTTTTATCAATCGCCCATGATTCCATCAAATATTACGGTTACCCAGCTCAACGCTATGAATAAAAATACCATGATGGAGCACTTGGGTATTGAATTTACCGAAGTAGGCAGCGATTTTGTAGAAGCAAAGATGCCGGTTGACCACCGTACCCATCAACCTTACGGTCTACTTCACGGCGGCGCCAGCGTGGTTTTAGCTGAGACCTTAGGTAGTGTGGCAGCTCATTTATCCGCTCCCAAAGGAAAGCTCACTGTCGGTTTGGAAGTAAACGCCAATCATTTAAAAAGCGTAAAGTCAGGTTATGTCATAGGTCGGGCGCAACCACTTCATATCGGTAAGTCTACACACGTATGGGAAATAAGCATAAGCGATGAACTTCATAATAAAGTATGTGTTAGTAGAATAACTATGGCGGTGATAGATAAGAGGGGCTAGATGAATTCACTTACCACTACGCAGGAATCCATTTCACTTTCTAGCGAGGAATACGTTAACCTCGCTCTCAGGTTCAGTAAGGCTTACGGCCTGGCCTGTGCCGCCTGGAGAATGCCTGGAAGTAACGAAATGCATCTGATTCTGGATTTTCAAGGAGCGCGCAAAATGGATGAGTTCATACTAGAGGAAGTACCGACCGGTTTTTTACTAGCGCCTTTTGACAACTCGCAAGGCACATTGCACATCAATAGTGATATTCATATTAATCTTACAACTAAAGAAGTCAATAGTTTTTCTTCGGCAGCGCTGGATAAGTTCAATGCATATGCCCAGCAAGAAACAAAAAAAAGAAATCCACAAAGATCTACTGCCATACGCCTAACCCAGCCCATACTTTCGGAACCTTTCATAGAAATGGTAAATAACGCGATTGAGGAAATTAGGTTAGGTTCGTTTCAGAAAGTAGTGCCTTCCAGGTTCAAAAACGTGAGGCTGAATCCTAATTTTGATCACGGACACTTTTTCAGTACGCTATGCGAATCGTATCCGAATGCCTTTGTTTCCTTGGTATGTACACCCGTTTCAGGCCTATGGATTGGAGCATCTCCAGAGCTGCTTCTTGAATTAAAGGCCAACCTCTTTAAAACGGTTTCACTGGCCGGCACACAAAAATATGAAGGACAGTCTTTGACCGATGTAGCATGGACTCAGAAAGAAATTGAAGAGCAAGCCCTTGTAAGCAGATACATCATTAACGGCTTTAAAAAGATTCGTTTACGAGAATTTGATGAAAATGGGCCAAGAACGGTCAAAGCAGGGAACTTGATTCACCTCAAAACGGAATTTATAGTAGATATGGCAAGTACTAATTTCTATGATCTCGGCAGTGTCATGCTAAATCTATTGCATCCCACCTCGGCCATTTGTGGGATGCCGCTTGAACCTTCATTAAAATTCATTCAGCAGCATGAAAATTATCCTCGGGAGTACTTTTCAGGTTATCTCGGCCCGGTGGACTTTGACCATAAAACCTCTCTTTTCGTAAATCTTAGATGCATGAAAATTGAGAATCATATGGCAACGCTTTATGCCGGTGCAGGAATAACCGCCGATTCTAACCCTGAAAAAGAATGGCAAGAGACAGAAATGAAAATGAATACGTTGCTAAATCTTATCTAATAGTGTGAATCTCCAAGCCGTTTTCAATCTGATTGAGATTTGTGCAAAACATAACCTGGAAAGGGCTATAATTTCACCTGGTTCCCGAAATGCGCCATTAACCATCGCTTTATCCCGTAACCCTAAGATTAAATGTCGTTCTATAAGTGATGAGCGTTCTGCCGCTTTTATCGGGCTTGGCATAGCACAACAGCTAAAAAAGCCGACAATCCTCTGTTGTACCTCCGGATCTGCAACACTTAATTATGCCCCGGCCGTGGCAGAAGCTTTTTTTCAACAGATTCCGCTGCTTATACTAACCGCTGACCGCCCTCCTGAATGGATCGATCAATATGATGGTCAGACCATCCGGCAAAATGATATCTATGGTCAGCATGTTAAAAGGTCATTTTTCATACCTGTGGATTTGGAGAACCGTGCTTCAGAAGTTCATGCCTATCGTATAATGAACGACGCTATTAATTGCGCTCTGGAACGTCCTCAGGGACCCGTACATGTTAACGTTCCTTTTAGAGAACCTTTTTATCCTAGCGGGGAAATTGACATAGTTCCAGACCATACGGTAAAGGCCTTTACTCAGACTAAGGTGATAGATCATGCCATGGATTGGCAAGACCTAAAAGAGATATGGACCAAATTCGATAGAAAAGTAATAGTAGGAGGCCAAGAACCCAAAAACGATGATTTATTAGAGCCGCTAAACAAACTATTTAAGGAACATAAGGTACCGGTTCTTGGTGACGTGGTATCGAACCTGCATACTATAGATGAGGTCATTGCACATTCAGACCTTTTTCTGGGCAGCGATAAAAAGGGACTGCATGAGAGCCTGAAACCTGATTTGTTAGTGACATTTGGAAAATCCACAATCTCCAAAAACTTGAAATTAATGCTTAGGGCATTTGGTCCGCAAGAACATTGGCATATTCAGGAAAATGGTGATGTAGCTGATACTTACAATTCTTTAACCAGAATTATTCGAACGGCACCGAAAAGTTTCTTTAACGAGCTAGCTCGGGAAAACCTGGAACCTAACTTCTCTTCTCAGAAGCAGGAAAATTACTGTAATATCTGGCTTATTGAAGAAAGGAAAGCACGAAGAGTAATAGCAAAATTTTTTGATGAAAACCCATGGAGTGAAATAGGAGTAGTACGGCAAGTACTAAAAAAGGTAGATTTTGCCGCGAACGTGCACTTAGCTAATAGCATGGCCGTTAGATACGCTAACTTTATCGGTATCAATAATACCATGGTGGATGTCTTCGCCAATCGCGGAACGAGCGGTATTGACGGATCAACGAGTACTGCGGTTGGTGTTTCACTAGAAAGCGAAAAGACCAATCTCTTGATCACCGGTGACGTAGCGTTTTTCTACGATCGCAATGCATTTTGGCATAACTATGATCTAAAGAATTTACGTGTACTACTGCTAAATAATAGCGGAGGAGGAATTTTCAGAATGATAAAAGGCCCTGACCAACTACCTGAACTAAAAGAATTCTTTGAAACCAAACAGGCGTTGACCGCAGAATCCTTGGCCCAAGAGTATAACCTTGATTATTTACAATGTGACCGACCCATCAAGCTGAATAACTACATCGATCAATTTTTGGAAAATGACGGCAAGGGCAAGATTTTTGAATTTAACGGTTCATCAGAAGATGCATCACGGTCTTTACGAGATTTTAAAATAGCTTTCAACGAAGCCGTCTAATGGTATGATGCGATAAATCATATGGCCAGCTGAGTTATCCTCTATTTTTTTCTGACTTGTTTTAATATCTTCAATATAATGAAATCAACAACGGTCGCTGAAGAAGGATTCTTCCGATTCAGTGTAATTAAAATAAAATCAACCCACTTCACCGAACAGGTAGGTTTTTTATTCCGTAAAGGGTAGTCTTAGGTAACTCCCTTTAGTATCCTGCCTAGGCCGTGACCTTGGGGGGTGTGATTTTGAGCTTGGAAAAATTTTTTTAACGATATAAGTACAGTCGTTTTGAAACTAGTGAAGAGTCAGAAATAGTTAGAGATCATGGTCATGTTTGAAGTAAGAGAAATCCATCGTGCCATAGGCGAACTGGCGTACGTCATATCGAAAGCACAAGCAGGTCACGAATTAGATGAGAAGAAGGCCTTCTTTAAGATCATCGAAGAA
>JBCCIX010000333.1:0-5273 GCA_039028075.1 Bacteroidota bacterium
AATATCCTCGTTATCTGAAAGGGTAATATCTTCCCAATCCTTGATTTGGTTGTTAAGATAGATTGTTTTTTTTATTCGGTAGGATGAAGTATCGATGAAATACAAAAACGGATTACCATGGTCGTTGATCATCATTAAATCGCCTTGGTCTGAGAATTCTATGCCTGAACAGCCCGCCAAAATTTCCGGTAATTTGGTTAACGTCACCAGGTTTTGGGAATTCAGGGTAGTAGAAATTATACTAAGTAAGAGTAAAACAAACTTTCTCAAGGTTCTAAAGGTCGCTTTCGTATATAAACTTCGACAGAATCAGAAGTATATCCAGTGGGTGAAATGAATTTATTGACCTTCTTATAATTTTCCAAAGCGCACTGTCTCACTTCGTAGGGAAAGTAATTATCTACATTAGGCATGTCCTCAAAGAGTATAAGGTCATATGACGAGCTGTGTACTTTCTGGCATAGCATATCAACTTCTCTTTCAAAAAGTGCTACACCCTTATGATACCATAAAGGAAAATCAATACCTGCTGTAGGAATGTAATGAAGTTCATTTGCCAAAAATGTTAGGTTGGACATATTTAAAACTTGCAGTTCTCCATCCTTAGACAGATTCAGATTCAATATTTCATCAATACCTGCCATGGTATTTTCGGGGAGACGCATTCCTGATAACGTCACAAGTGAAGATGGTTTCCATTGGACAGGTTTACTTGGGGAGTCCAGACCTGAAGCCCAATTGCCCTTTGATACGACATTTTTTGGTGGAGGTGAAAATAAAGAAGGGACAACTTTCGAGAACACCTTACTCGAATACTTCCACAGATTCTGAGATTGCCAAAATCCAATTAAAAAAGTAAAAACTAAGGTCAGTACTACACTTTCAAAACGTATCTCACTTTGGAGCAAATAAAAGATAAGTGCAATGGCGAAAGTGTGAAAATATAGGTTTCCTGTCGGTGGACTAAAGCTCGTTACCTGGATAATCGAAGCTTGCACTAATATTCCTAGTGAAAGTAAAATGAAAAACACAAACTTTTTATTTGAAATAGACTGTTTTAGGTTTCTGATATTGATGGCCAGAAATAGCATAATTATAAGTAAATAGCCCTTTATCCAGTTGGAACCTTCAAACCAATCCTTCATAAAATTGTACCCACTGATCCGGGAGTAGTGCGGTGCTTGGCCGTAATTAAACCAGTAATCAAATTCATAAGAAAAGAAGGGTACAAATAATATGAAAAACCACGCTATGAAAGATAAAATCAAATAAATAGCTCCCTTATTATCTCTTTCGTAGAGATAATGTAAAACAAATAGAACACCAAGCATAACTAACGTTAATCCTCCACCATCCTGTTTTGTTAATAACGCCAAGCACGTTGACAAGGATGCTCCTAATAAATATAGTATCCGTCTCCTCACAAATACGTATCTCAAAATCATACAGATAGCAATGAGCTCATAGAAAAATACTGTATGGTTATACCACGGCCAGAAGTTTATCAAAATAAATGACAGCGAATACGTTAAGAGGGCGAAAAATACAACAGGTTTATTAGCACCTAAAACCTTTAAAATGTCTCTAATTAAAAGTGCAGAAAAGATATTAATAAATGCTTGAGCCCATAATAGAGAGGACATATAGGGACCTAGTGCTTTAAAGAATAGAAACGGAATCAACCAATAAGCATACCCTATAGGCATACCAAAATCACGATAAGGAAGCTGCCCAAGGTACATCCTATATGCCCCTTCCCAAGAAACATAAAGATTAACTCGATAGGGTAGGGATATGACAAGTGGTAACAGGCAAAAAGTTACTACCATTAAAATACTGAAAATATCATAGAAGCGTTCTGAGAAGCTTCTGACTTCTACTTTCTTTACGAGTGCAGCAATCATTGTGGTGAATTAATTTAATATTTCGCCACTCTGGTAAAAGAGACCATTTCTTTGCTCTCGATTTTAATGATATAAAGACCCTGCTTAAGTGAACTTAGATCTATTTGTGTGGCGTTGGCATGGGATGAATCAATGGAAATACGGTTAAGAAACTTACCCGTTTCATCCATCACTTCAACGGTGTAATCAGTTGTTACTCCTGAAATATATACAAAATCTTTAGTTGGATTCGGATAAATGCTAATTTTTTGGGCGAAGTCCTCGAGGGTTGATGTCACTATAAATACTTCGGATAGGGTATAACAGGCACCTGACCAAACTGCGACTTGATAAGGACCATCCCTTTTTTCAACTCTATCTAGATTGGAGTCCTCAATAGGAATTCCATCCAGGAACCATTCATACTTATCAGCGTCAGAAATTGAACTTCTCAAGAAGGTGCCTTCATCAATAATTTCAGGTGTAACACGTTGATCTAACTCTATGGATATCTGAAGCGGATCGATGGATTTGCATCCCTTACTATCTATTGCTTCAACCAAGATATTTGAATTTTGAATTACCTGGCTCAACTGCAGGCTGGGTCCGTTTTCTTCCACTAGAATACCATCTACTATCCATTCGTAGACTAAATCTTCCGTGTGATCATTCAATGAAATACTAAGGTCGCTACCGGAGCAAATCGTATATACTGATTCGTCTACGCTTACTTGAGGTGCCGAGTGTATATTCAAATGTATCGTGTCTTTAAGTAGAGTGCTCGAGCAATTTGGAAAAGATGCCTCAACTGTAAATTCATATTGACCGGAGAGCCATTTGTGCGTATCTACCGAAAATTCCATCGATCCTCCATTCCCAATGATGGAGTAATCAAGGCTTTTACCATTTTCAAAAAGAGAATAGTGCGCACCTCTTTGTGTATCATTTAATACAATTTTGTGTCCAGTAAGGTTGGCTTCACAAATCTCACTTTGATTTTGAGTTAAGTCAAACTGGTCTTCCAGTTGAGGTCGAGAAATCCGGATAATAAACCTACCACTGCTATCATTTTCTTGGGTAACATCAAATGTATATTCTAAAAAATTGTCCACGCTTATCCATTGATCGACAGTTGCATCGTAAAGGTCTATAATAGGATCAAAAGGTAGCTTTTCGGCTAAATCGACGCTTAAAATATATTCTCCCATATTTGCACCATCAAATGTTATTGGGATATTCATTTCACAGAAGCCGTCATTCAATTTATTCATGACTAGCTTGAGACTGTCTCTTACGGTAGAATATACGTTCAGGCCATCGTTAGATCGTTTTACAACATCGGTGGCAGGCTCGAAAGCATTTTCAAAGTCCTCTCCAAATATCAGATAGGAATTATCACTCTGATCGTTTCCTGTCAACGTAAGCTGGATATAACCTATATCTGACGGCGTGGTGCCTATTCTGTAAATAGGTGCATCGGTCACGGGGCTTGGAGTCTTGGCATTTTCGCTGATTTGTAGAGAGGGTGAGGCATCGATAGCCTGAATCCAGAAAGATTGTCCAGAGGATATATAGCCGTTCTCAATGTCCCCAATACCCGTTTGACGATCGTAGGTCTTAAATCCTCCTTGAACATTGTCACGAATCCAAATGGCTGGTGATATATTAGATGAACTCCAACCTATATCAGACCATTGAATAGGAGAGGGGTAAGGATTTCCTACTAAATTCCACCCATCCGTACCGTCACCAGTTCCAGCGGAAATATTGAAATTAAAATCACCCTGTAAAACCTCACCTTCGAGCTTTAGCGTAGTAGGATCAATATCGTCCCTCACAAAAATAGCATATCCTGTTCCCGCATTCATTGGCGCTGAATTGCTCACGTCCGGATAGGCAAGCCATCCCCCTAATGGTTCCCAATAGTAGAACAAAGACGGATTTGAACTTATGCCAGGGCCGGTGCTGGCACCACTGAAACTGCCAGAAACTGGGATGTGCTCCTGCCAGTCTGCAACGGTTGTACCGGTAACCGGAGTAGATAAATAGCGATATAATCTTTCAGGAGTAAGATACCTTTGGTATTGAACTGTTCCATTGATGATACCTCGACCTTGAATTTCAGCTATTCTAGCCGTATTCAAAGCGTCACTAACCAATACAAGTGTATCGTTAATATCAATATTTCCATCGATTAAGTCCAGTTCAGTATCAACGTGAACTTTACTATTTATGAGTAAAGCTCCGGACGAGGATAGATTAACGGTCAGATTGGAAACGGTATCGGCTGCGGGAGCAAAGTTAAGCGTACTGTTTTCCTGGGAATTACTAACAATACTAATATTTCCTTTCGAAACATGGATCAGTCCATTTTCGCCATCAGCGTTAATGGTTCCCCGACCGACGATAGATAAGGTCTGATTACCAATATTTAAGTCACTACCGCTTTCAATCGCTATGCCACCTCCAGTATCGCTTCCAATCTGAAGCATACCCTGACTAGTTACAGGATTAATGGTTAAAGACGTCGAGTTAGAAACTCTTAAACTATTCAATCTAATGTCTTCATCGGCATCTAGTGTAAGATTCTGGCCATTTCCTGAATTGAAATTCAAGGTAACTAGCTCTTGATTGTTAGGTAGATTTGGGGTGCCCAGAATAGTCACATCTCCTTTGATCGTTATTTCAGACAAGTTTGGAGTGGAACCTAATAGGGAAACTCCCTCTTCAATAATCAGGCTACCGTCTATATTCACATTGCCGTTACCTAGACTTTTTGTACTCCCATTATTCGATAAAATTAAGTTGCCATAGTTCGCTGCAGGCACATTTATGCTTGTAGAATTAAAGGTAATTGTGGAATTCGCGGATAGACTACCGAAAACAGGCGATACCTCACTATTTATCATTAGACTGCCACTACCGTTTACGTCAACGTAAGCTGTTAACGTAGCGTCCAACGTTAGATTAACACCATCTTCAACAATCAATTTTGACGAAACTCCGCTAATGGTAAAATCACTGACTAAGGTGCTATTTGCCTGTAAAACAAATGTTTGATTATCATTAGAAAAATTTGACGGATTCGTACCAGTGCCATCCGTGTTAGAACCCCAACTGGTCAAATTACTCATATCTATAGCCCCTACTGTACTAGAATAGTACATGTTTTGAGTCTGGGAATTCGGCAGGGTTATTTCCAATCCCTCGCTGAATTCGGAAAAATTACCGTTACCATCAAATGACCGTACTGAATACAAATAAGTACCTCCGGGGATCAGATCAATAACTGAGAATGACTCAGACGAAACGGAACTAACTAGCGAGCCATTCTGATATATTTCGTAGCCAAGAACCCCTGTATTATCTGATGACTGACCCCAGTTAAGA
>JBCCIX010000334.1:0-5270 GCA_039028075.1 Bacteroidota bacterium
CGTTCAAAGATCTTCTTAAGTTTCAGTTCGTGGCCTGCATATTTGCTCAAATGGATAACACCGTACTGCAATAATTTTAGTTGTTGGCTACTCACAGAAATCAGTCCATACCCCATAACGCTGGTCCCTGGATCTAGCCCTAATATTATAGTTTGGCTATCAATTTTTTTATCTATTTTCTGCACTTATGCAAGATAATACAAATGACCACCAAATACCTACGTTTTAACCCACTCCTAAAAGCGGTGATCTTGATTTCTTGCCTGCTTTTCTTGGTATTGAAACTAAGCGCCGATAAAAGTGATCTTCTCAGTCTTTATGCACTTTTTAAAATCAAATTGATTCCAGGTTATGCGGCTATCCTTGTCATGATCATTCTTATGCCTTTAAATTGGTCTTTTGAAGCATGGAAGTGGCAATTACTAGCGGGTAAAGTGGTGAAGCTTAGCTTCTGGGATTCTCTCAAAGGCGTGATTACGGGTCTGGGTCTAAGCTTTGTTACGCCTTATGCACTGGGCGATTATCTGGGTCGAATTGGGCTAATTTCACACACCGATAGAAAGCGATTGGTAGGGCCTTTATTGATGGGTAGCTCGGTTCAGTTGTTTGTCACCTTAGTTTTCGGTCTTTTAGGTGTGTTCTATCTTTTTGATACTGATCACCTTTTTTATTTGCTTTTTCTTGTTATTTCCTTTTTTATGGCATTTGTCTTCATTTATCGCATGCCCAAGTCAAAATGGAATTCGAAGATGGTTACACAAATCAAATTCTATTTTGGTCTTGCCCAAGCCTTTAATCGAAGGGAGCTAGTTAAAGTTTTTGCTATTTCATTTCTGCGATACTTGACTTTCGGGTTTCAGTTTTTACTGGCACTACATATTTTTTTACCCCATGTCGAGCCACATTTAAAGCTGGCTGGAATAACTTGGGTCTTTTTGGCAAAGTCCATGGTACCCACATTCAACTTCCTAAGTGATCTCGGTGTGCGAGAAGTCAGTGCGGTTTTATTTTTTGAGCAGCACTCCATAGATATGGAGCCGGTACTTCTGAGTAGTCTTTTAATCTGGCTTATTAACTTGCTTCTTCCAACTGTATTAAGCTTACCACTGATCTTCAAACTAAAAATTATGCGATGATAGGCGTACTCATAACTATCGTATTAACACTGTATGTAATGTGGCTGGTGGTAATGCTGGTAGCTTGGCTAAAGTTGTTGCAAAAAAAAAGCCCGGTGATACAGCTTGATCCAATGCTCAGATATTCAGTTATTATTCCCGCAAGGAATGAAGCGGAGAACGTAGAACATATAGTCAGTACGATTAGAAGTAACAAATTTCCTAAGTCGAATTACGAAGTGATTTTAATTGATGACCATTCAAAGGATAACACCTACCAAAGGCTTCAACAGTATAGGGAAGATATTATTTACGTTAGACTACAGGAAAACACGGGGAAAAAGGCCGCCTTAGCTAAAGGAATCGAAATTGCTACAGGTGATGTAATTATAACCACTGATGCAGACTGTAGAGTATCTAAAAATTGGTTATCCAGCATTGCGAATTATTTTGAAGGTAGCCAAGTCAAGTTATTGAGTGGTGCGGTCGGCTTCTACCCCCTGCCCAAAGTCTTTGATAAGTTACAGGCAATCGAGTTTAGCAGTTTGGTAGGGGTAGGCGCATCTTCCATTTACTTGAGGAAACCGGGTATGTGTAATGGAGCTAATTTAGCCTTTCTTAAAACTTGTTACTACGAAGTAGGCGGCTATTCTGACAATTTGAAAATTGCCAGCGGAGATGACGAATTTCTAATGCACAAAATTGCTGATCGCCATCCAAATAGCATTTATTTTAATACAAATCCGGATGGGGTAGTATACACAAATCCACAAGTTAGCTTGGGTACTTTTATACAACAACGAAAAAGGTGGGCTTCCAAATGGACACATTATAAAAATTGGGTACAATCTTTGACCGCAGTTTTTATTGGCTTATCCAATGTGGCCGTGTTCGCAGGAGTAGGGCTCGCCATATCTGGTGATTTTGTACTACTTATTTTGTTGGGGTCCAAGCTACTTTTAGAAGTGATTTATCTGCGATCAGTGCTTAGATTTTTGGAGACGAAAGTCATTTGGATTTATTTTATTTTACTTCAGATAATATATCCTTTTTATGTCGTTTACTTCGCTGTAGTCGCTAATTTAGCCGGATATAGATGGAAAGGCAGAAGCTATTAGCGATTTGTACTCTAATTTATTAATTTCCAAAATCAGGGAAGAGCTTTTATTGATGGACGCACTATCAGCAGAGAATAAATATAACCTTAAAGAGCTTGAGCTTAATGCCTTGCTCGAGATTACGCAGGCCATTAATAATAACCTTCCAGAGAAATCCCTTTATAAGATTTATGATTTTACGATTAGGGCTAATCTCAACATTCGAAAACTGGCACTCTACGTCTTGGATTCTTCATGGTCTTGCAAGGTGAATTACGGCACTCAGATCAATTGCTTTGAGACCCCACTTGATGAGAGTTTTTGCAACTACAGAAAAGTCACTTCTATCGAAGGAAGGGAAGATGTTTTTGGGGAGTTTGATTATCTGATCCCGGTATCCCATAAAGGTAATATTCTGGCGCTCGTTTTTGTGGGTGGAATTCAAGTTGATTCTGATGAGATGCGTGATAGTAGTACCCGTTTTATCCAGGCCTTGAGTAACATCATCATTGTAGCCATCGAAAATAAAAAGTTGGCTCGTCAACAACTAGAGCAAGAGGCTTTAAGGAAGGAGTTAGAGATTGCCAGTGATGTTCAGCAATTCTTATTCCCTGAAGAGCTCCCCTACACCGCTAATTTAAAAGTGGAAGCCAGTTATTTACCTCACGATAGGGTTGGGGGTGACTATTATGACTACATCCCGATTAACAAAAATCAGTTTTTGATTTGTATTGCTGATGTTTCAGGTAAAGGTATACCTGCGGCCTTGATGATGTCGAACTTTCAGGCTTCGCTAAGGACCTTGGTGAGGCAGACCCCCAATCTTCAAGAAATTATTGAAGAACTAAACTTCCAGGTGCTAGAAAACGCTAAAGGTGAAAAGTTCATTACTTTTTTTGCAGGTATTTATGATCACCAACTGCGGACTCTTGTCTACATCAATTCCGGTCATAACCCACCGATTCTCGTTAACAAAGGAGAAGTCATTCTTCTTGAAGAGGGTAGTACGGTATTAGGGGCGATGCACCCGCTGCCATTTTTAAATGAAGGATTTATTACGGATCTGGATGAGTTTCTTTTGTTTAGTTACACGGATGGTGTGACGGAGACAGAAAATGAAAATAATGAAGAATTTGGTTTGGAGAAATTAACTGAGTACTTCAAGGCTAATGGCAAGAGTGACCTCAAGAAGATCCATCAGGACATAATTATAGAACTGGATGAATTTAAGGGTCTCAACGGTTATAAAGATGACATCACGATGCTGTCTTGCAAAGTAGAGCTTTAATGTTTCTACATAAGACCCCATGGCTGATCCAAAAATTGTATCCTTCGCTAATTTGGAAGCAAAACCAACCTCAAACCATATATCTCACTTTTGACGACGGACCTATTCCGGGAATTACGCCATTCATTCAAGACACGCTCACCGATTTCAAGATTAAAGCAACCTTCTTTTGTGTTGGCGATAATTTACGAAAGTACAGAGAGATAGCACAGGAATCTATTCGCTTGGGTCATACTATTGCCAACCACACTTTTAATCATCTTAATGGATGGAAAACGAATAAAAATGATTATTTAGAGAACATTGAGCTATGTGAAAACCTTATTAACGAATTAGGGGTAAAATGTCATTTATTTCGTCCACCCTATGGTAAAATATCAAAAAGTCAGATCCAATTAATGAAGAGTAATTACCGAATGATTATGTGGGACGTATTAACTGGTGATTATAGCAAAAAAATGAGTACTCAAAGTTGTTTAGAGGGCTCTATAAAAGCTACTGATGAAGGATCAATTGTACTCTTTCACGACAATATCAAAGCGGAAAAAAATATTAGATACAGTTTACCACGCTACATAGAACACTTTTTAAAGCGTGGTTATAGGTTTGACATCCTATGAGCTTAGTGCTGATTATCACCCTTAGTATCTCAGGTGTGGTCATTATCACGGATACCCTTTTGGTACTTTGTTGGATTTTTAGATTTAAACACTTTCCTGTAGAAAATAAGTATGAGCCCTTTATTTCCATACTTGTGGCGGCGCGCAACGAAGAAAAAAATATTGAGGATTGTATCAAATCGCTGCTGAAGCTGGATTATCCGCGCAATAAATACGAGATCCTTATTGGCAATGATCAGTCAACCGATGGCACTGCTGCGGTGTTGGCGAGGTCGAAGTCAGAGAACCCCGAAGTCCAAATTATAGAGATTGTTGACCAGGTTGGCCGCACTAAGGGAAAGGCAAACGTACTTGCTCAGCTGGCAAAAACGGCAAAGGGAGATTTTCTTTTCATGACCGATGCAGATTGCAGGGTAAGTCCGTTGTGGTTGAGAAGTTTGCTAGGTTGCTACAGTAAAGGAGTGGGCATTGGAGTAGGCGTTACCGATGTTACTAACGTATGGCAAGGTATGGATTGGCTATTTGCGCTGGGACTGATTAAAGCCTTGCATGATCTCAACAATCCCGTAGTGGCCATGGGTAATAATATGTTTGTAACGCGAGAAGCCTATGAAGCCGTTGGCGGATATGAATCGATACCTTTTTCGGTAACCGAAGATCTTGAGTTGTTCAAACAAGTTAAGCGCAAGGGCTTTCAAACGAGACACATAGCTTCTTCTGAATCTACCGTACTCACTAAAAGTACTAACGGACTATTGAATCTGCTACAACAACGAAAAAGATGGTTGGCCGGAGCTATTCAATTACATCCCGCTATTGTATTTTTATTATTAATGCAGGCCCTTTACTATCCTGCCATAGTTTTGATACTATTTCTGTGGATGCCGGTAGGTATAGTAATTTTCTTTAGTAAGGCATTAATCCAGTCCTTGATTGTTTACAAGGTAGGTCGAACAATACGACGTCCGAAACAAATTATACAACTTATTTTTTTTGAGTTTTATCAGTCTTATGTAGCTCTTATTTCTTCATTCTATTTTTTATTGCCCCTACGTGTAATTTGGAAAGGACGGAAATACTAATTCTGCTTCCTATGATTGTGACTATTTGAAATCTCATTATTATTACGATGAATGATGACCATGATAGA
>JBCCIX010000335.1:0-5264 GCA_039028075.1 Bacteroidota bacterium
AAAAATAAGAGTAGCAACGCGTAAGTTTTCATTTGAGTAATGCACTAATATTGCCTGGAAATCATAAAGGGCAGCATGTCAAAGCAAATATTTGAAAAAAGGGCCGTTCAGTTTAAAGACGAGCACAGTATAAAAAGTAAAGACTACAATCGTTTTTCAATGGTTCGGGTTTTGCTTTTTTTGATGTTTCTAGCAGGTATCTTTCTATTAGTTAATTTTAAGTTTTATCTCTGGGCTCTTATCTCGCTGTTCCTATTTCCTCTTCTTTTTGGCCTTTTGGTTAGGCGACATAATCGCATGAGATTCGCACGGGATCAGGCTGATTTTCGTAGAGCCATTAATACGGATGAAGTGGTCCGATTAAATGGGAATTTGCATTCGTTCGATGAAGGTGATGAGTTTAAAGATGAGCAACATGATTATAGTAATGATCTCGATGTATTTGGACGAAATTCTCTTTTTCAGCTATTGTCGCGTGCCACTACTCCTTCCGGTAGATCAGTGCTCGCTGAATGGTTATTGAAGCCTGCTTCTACTTCAGAAATTAAGGCTAGGCAAAAGGCTTGCCAGGAACTCTCAGAAAAGATAGACTGGCGGCAGGAGTTCCAAGCTCTTGGTATGCATGAAAAGAATGCAAAGCAGGACTTTAAGAAGTTGATTGATTGGGTAAATCGATCTGAGCCGAATGATCATGTATTTTTTTTGAAGGCCTTGGGTATAGTACTTCCGCTCCTCAGTAGTATGCTTCTTGTTTTGAATCTGACCATTGGCATCAGTATCTATTTCTTTCTCGGAATGCTAGCGATTAACGGACTTGTGGTGAAGCAGTTTCTTAAGCAGGTCCTGGACATCACGATGGATACCAATACGAATGTGAGTCTATTGAAATCTTACAGCCGTCTCATCGCCCACATTGAAAATTCTGACTTCTCCTCTCCATATCTTCAGGATAGAAAGAAATACTTTTTCTCGGAGGGGTATTCGGCCGCCCATGCAATATTAACACTTCAGCGTTTTTTGGATTTTTTGAACTCCCGAGCAAATATGCTTTACGGCTTTATGAATCTCACCTTTCTCATGGACATTCACCTGGTACTTGGTGCGCGCAAATGGAAGCAAAAAAATGCGGCGCACGTTACCAAGTGGTTTGATGCTATCGGAGAAATAGAGGCTGTTTCCAGTTTGGCCGCCTATGCATTTGCCAATGAAAGCTATACCTATCCCGAATTAAGTAAAAGAGAGGGTGTGTACGAGGCTAGAAACCTCGGACATCCACTGATTTTTTCAGAGGAAAGAGTCAGTAATGATTTTTCTTTAGATGGCGTTGGAAACGTAGCCATCATCACGGGTTCTAACATGTCCGGTAAAAGTACTTTTCTTAGAACCTTGGGCGTAAATGCCGTTTTGGCCTTTGCCGGAGCGCCCTGCTGTGCTTCCGAAATCTCGCTTTCTTCCTTTCAGCTATTTACCAGCATGCGTACTCAAGATAACCTGGAGGAGCATGTCTCTTCCTTTTACGCTGAACTGAAGCGGCTGAAGCAACTGCTTGAACGCATCAAAAAAAATACGGCTCCGGTTTTCTTTTTGCTTGACGAGATACTAAAGGGCACTAATTCTAAAGACCGTCACCTGGGTTCGGCTTCTTTAGTGAAGCAATTGTCGGGTGAAATGGCGTTTGGACTGGTTTCAACGCATGATCTGGAATTGGGCGGTTTAGCCCATAGTATGAGTTCCGTGGTGAACTACAGCTTTAATAGCGAGATCAATGGCAACGAAATATCTTTTGACTACAAACTTACCTATGGGATTTGTAAGAGTTTCAACGCCAGTAAGTTAATGGAAAATATGGGTATAAATATTTTGAAACACGAATAATCTATTGCGCTTCAGCAAGGGCATTTTCTGCAACAGGATCTTTTACCTTAGCACTTTCAACTTCACCTTTTTTACGGGTCCAAAACTTCCCAAACCCTACCATTTTTAAAAGGGTAATACCGGGCCGGGCCATGGCAGCAGCGAAAAGAAAAGCACCAATAACCAGTGTGTAAAGTGGATTTAACAGGACGGATTGGAATGAAAATGCAGATAAAATAATCAGTGTTGAGAAGGGTAAAGAGCAGGCTAACAAAGATAGGGCGAAGTTCATGTCAAAAGTCCGCACCTTCTTGCCTCTTTCTAAGTTACTGACAGCGCTCATGTGGGCATAAGGCCAAAAGCTGCAGGCACTTTGGGGGAAAACAATGATAAGTAATGCGGTAGCTGAAGATAGCTGAGGAGCAAAATACATGACTGAAGCACTTAGCATGAGCATCAGGCCCGCTCTCCAAGCTAATAAATTGATAATTAGTCGGAAATCTTTGCGGTTTATCTTTACTGCAAGCCCAATAAAAAGTAAGATTAATGGTGCCATGATACCACTTAATCTCACGATAATTTCAGAAATAGTTTCAGGAAGTGCATAAAGGTCAATACCGAATAGGAGCAAACTGAGTGCAACCAAAATAACCAGATTTATGGGCTCGCTTACCAGGGTTACGATTAGTTGTTTAATTCGCTTTTTGCTTGTAGTCTTTTCATTGTATTGGTAATACCAGCGCATCGCCAATAAATACAGGATAAGCAACACAAAGACTTTGTTTCCTACATCTGCTAAAGCAGCGAAGGCTAAGGAATCCTCTCCAAGATATTCTGATATAAACGGGAAGCATGATAAACCGGGGGCCAGCGAAGGTACCAGCATAAGCAAGGTTCGCCGTTTACTATGATCAAGAGCGGGCAGCCCTTTGGAACAAAGGCGATATGAGGCGAAAACAATACCGTTAAGCAACAGAGCTGCAAGAGGCAATAGTAGCAGCTCACTTTTTAAATCTACCTTAAGTAGAGCTACAAAAATAGTGGCGGGTAAAGCAACACAAAGTATTAAGACTTTGATGCCTTTTAAATGGTCCGCAGAACTAATCTTACGCTGTAAAAGCAGGCCCAAACCAATCATAGCCAATAAACCGAGCGTCTTTTCCACTTTTCGGAATTTCTAGGGTAGGTAAACTACAATTTAGCTTAGTACCACTCCCAGCGCGTCAATGAATAGCTTCATTTCTTCCAATGTACCCATGCTCACACGGCACCAATTCCGGTCATTGATCTCAAAAGATCGGACCGCCACCTGCTGTGATTGCATCTTTTTAAGGAACCTTTTTCCTTCCATTTCAATAGGGAATAAAATGAATGAAGTATGCGATTCCAAGTAATCAAACCCCATCCTTTCCAGGCCCTCATATACGTACGCTCTTGCTTCACTAGTCAGCTTTTGAGACTTTTTTTGAAAATCTAGATCATCTAAGCTGGCGCTTGCCGCCATTATTGACGGATAAGAGATCCCCATGCCAGCCCGGGTTATTTTCTGTATTTCCTTAAGGGTAGACTCTTTCGCTACTACGTAACCGACGCGGAGACCAGCCATCCCGTGTATTTTTGAAAATGTACGGGCTACAATTACATTTTTACCTTCTGCTACAAGAGAGACCATACTTTTGGACTGACTATCGTCCAGAAACTCAAGATAGGCCTCATCTACAAATACCGGCACCTTCTCAGAAACGCGGCTGCAAAAGTCTTTCAACTTTTCGGTGGACGTAATAGTACCTGTAGGATTATTTGGATTGCAGATATATACTAACTTCGTATTGGAATCAATAGCCGCCTCCATGGCATCAAGATCATGAGACCAATCTGTTTTTAGGGGAATGCCTTTCCAACGTGCTCCGGTAGCTTCTGCCACTCGTATCAAAGACATATAAGAAGGTTCAGCGGAAACCACATTTCCTCCATTTAAAAACAGGACCATACCCGTTTTTTCCAATAGATCTGATGATCCCGGGCCCATCATTACATTCCTTCGTTCTACACCCTCTTTTACCGCTATTTTATCCATCAGCCCAAATAGCTCTTTCCATGCGTAGCGGTTGCCTTTGAGCGTGCCTTGCTGGTGAGCAGACACTGCTTTAGGCGAGGGCCCGTACGGATTTTCATTGGCATTAAGCTTTGCTCGTATGGATTTGGGTTCCTCAAAAGGCCTGTAAAGGTATTCTTTAAAGAATGGACTGTAAAGAGCGTTGCCTGCTTGATCCAGAATAACCGGTCGTCTCCATTGTTCTGAGAAACTTAGATGTGGGGCCATAGTGAGACCTCCAACGGTAAAGAGTCCGGTCTTTAATAATTTGCGTCTAGTGGTTTTCATTGCTCAGTTCATTTGGTTAATAATCGACACGCAGCTTACTCTTGATTCTCGCGATCATTTTAAGCAGTATATACAATAATAAGTTTAGAAATTTGTAATTGAAAATGAGCGACTTAAACCACTCTTGTGAGATTTTTCGATAAAATGATCAAAAGCTACAGGGTTATTATTTTTCCAAGCGCTAATTTTAAAAATGGTAATTGGAGCCCCTATTTATACACCTAAACTACCAAACTCTCAGTCACAAAATTTTTTAAAATGGTTGCATTTTTTGGTGATGAAATCTTCGCTAAATTGCCGCCTCGGATAAATTAACTTTATTATTTAATGTCTGCCAAACTAGATAAAACGGATTTTCAGATACTTTCACTTCTGTCTCAAGACGCCCAAATGCCTTATACGGAAGTAGCAAAACACATAGGAGTGTCAAGCGGAACCATTCACGGAAGGGTCAAGAAGCTGAAAGACATAGGTGTAATCAAAGGAACTACGTTGAGCATGGACTACGCCAAGATGGGTTGGAAGCTGACCATGTTCATTGGGGTTTTTCTTAATAAAAGTTCTTCTTACGAAAAATTAATAGAGGTTTTAAGCCAGGTTCCAGAGGTGGTAAAGATCCATCATATTACCGGCAGATACGGCGTTTTTATAAAAGTTCATGCTAAAGACGCGGAACATTTTAAAACGGTATATCAGAACAAAATCCTAGTAGTAAAAGGCGTTAAGCGTACGGAAACTTTTATGTCTTTGGAGGAATGTTTGAATAGGCATATTCTTTTTGAATAAGCGGCCGTCCGGTTACTCCTGCAAAGCGCGGTGGATGCCGTTGAACGAAAATTTTCCTCTAACTA
This sequence comes from Bacteroidota bacterium, assembly GCA_039028075.1. GTDB lineage: Bacteria > Bacteroidota > Bacteroidia > Cytophagales > Cyclobacteriaceae > Fulvivirga. The sequence continues at coordinate 5,089 of JBCCIX010000335.1, forward strand.
GAACTACCTCAATGTGTAAATGGCGGATGAAGCGGCCTAACTCATATTCCTAAAAAGCGCAAAATAGTTGCTACAAATGTGGTAGTTTGGAGGTCATCTCCCCGAAAAGTTGTGCTTCTTCAAATACCTGCAGGGCAGCCGGACCTTTGTTCCATTGAAGTTCCAGAAGCTGCTTG
>JBCCIX010000336.1:0-5244 GCA_039028075.1 Bacteroidota bacterium
CAGAGGCACCGGTAACTTTTACGTCTACAAAATCCCCCAATCTTAAAGGATGCGTCTGGGAGCTAATGATTACCTCGTTATCGACTTCAGGTGAGTCGTACTCGGTCCGTCCGATGAAATTGCCAGATTCTTTCCTATCAACAAGTACTTTGAAGGTATTACCCACTCTGGTTTGGTTTAGGTCATAGGAGATCCGTTCTTGTACGGCCATAATTTCATTTGCTCGCTCTTGCTTCACCTCCTCAGGAACATCATCATCAAACTTATGGGCATGGGTATTTTCTTCGTGACTGTAGGTAAAGACGCCTAGTCGCTCGAACCTTGATCGTTTTACAAAACCCAACATCTCTTCAAAATCCTGTTCAGTCTCACCAGGATACCCTGCAATCAGGGTAGTCCTCAACGCTATGCCCGGAACTCGCTCCCGAATGGTTTGAATCAAGGCTTCCTGTTTCTCGCGGGTTGTACCCCTTCGCATGTGTTTTAAAATAGACGTTGAACCGTGCTGTAGAGGCATATCCAGGTAGTTGCAGATATTTTCACGGTCACGCATAATATCTAGAATATCCAAAGGGAAACCGGTAGGAAATGCATAATGAAGCCGGATCCAGTCGATACCTTCTACACCAGAAAGCCGGTCTAAAAGTTCTGACAGGTTCCTTTTTTTGTAAATATCCAATCCGTAATACGTAGAATCCTGGGCAATTAAAAGTAGTTCTTTCGTTCCGTTTTTTGCTAAGTTTTTAGCTTCCTCCTCTATTTGTTCAATGGGTTTGGAAACGTGCCTCCCGCGCATTATCGGAATAGCACAAAAAGAGCATGGGCGGTTACAGCCCTCGGAAATTTTTACATACGCATAGTGATTGGCAGTAGTCAAAATGCGCTCCCCAACGAGATCGTGTCTATAATCTGCTTTAAATTTTTTAAGCAGAAAAGGTAACTCGAACGTCCCAAAAAAAGCATCCACCTGTGGAATTTCCTCCTCCAGATCGTCTTTGTAGCGTTGAGAAAGACATCCCGTTACGTACAATTTATCGATCACACCTTCCTCTTTAGCATCAGCGTACCTCAAAATCGTATCGATAGATTCCTGTTTTGCATTGTCAATAAATCCACAGGTATTTACAATGACTACATTAGCATCATCCTTTTGGGACTCGTGAGTGGCATCAATCTGGTTGCCCTTCAGTTGAGTAAGCATAACCTCGGAGTCCACCAGGTTTTTAGAGCATCCCAGTGTTACAATATTTACCTTATCTTTTGGCTTCGTTTTCACTCTCCCGTTTTTGCAAAGTGCAAAGCTAGCGATAGCTGAGCTCAATAGCGAATTACGTATTGAAACCAGTGAATTACATCACTTCATCACACTCATAAACTCCTAATACGCCGTCTCAATTCCCGTACCCGTTATGATAGTATAACGTATGTAGCTAGCGGTGATAACTTCCCAAAGTTTTTTCTTGTGTAAGTCCGTGTACTCCCTGAATAATAGCCAGGGTATACTTTTTTGGTGCAATGTTTTTGACAAAGGCGAAACAATCGAGAAGCTCCCATACTGAAATTGCTAGATACAGTCCAACCTCTGGTGAAAAGTATCTAAATAGTCCTCTCCATGAGGTAGTACTACCGAAAACACGATTATGATTAAAACATATAGAATGACCTTCCGGCTTTTTGTAGATTGGACACCCTACAGATTGACTAGGATTTACCGGCGGGGGGATAGGGTAAGCGCTTTTGACAAGAATATAAGGTTAAATAGTAAGTTGAGCCCGAAATACTAGTAAACAGGCTTAACTTTTCTTCTTTGTAACCCAAGTATAAGTACCGCTGCTGGTAATAGGCCGTGTGGAAGCCTGTAAATCGTCAAGTAGGCCGAACTATGAAGTGATTCTAAAAAAAACTCCATATCAAAGGCCGATACTATGCGTGCTAAGGCTGTTAAACATCCCCAAACAAACATATAGAAAAGTGCGTATTGACCTGTTTTAGGAACAAACAAAAGGATTGAAGCCACTACATCGAACAGACCTGCTACAAATAAAAGTTGACCTGCCTGCTGCTCAGTTATTGACATTATTCCGACCGTCATCTCTATAAAATGGTCAGGAACATATGGTAGGCCCAGAGCGAAAAACCCATGTGTTATGAAAGTCAGTGCTATAGCACATTTGAGCAAAAAAATGAGCTTATACGCTCTCTGAGGATATTGCTCGGATAGGAAGAATAGGCTTAAGGGACAGGCCAACTGAATGGTAAGCTCAAAAAACTGAAGTATATCGTAGTTTTTTTCTTTTACCAGACCTAGGCCGATCAACACTAATAGTCCAATACCAGTAGCCATCACCCATTTCTTCAATTTCTTTAGACTGCTATTAAACCAGAAGACACTGGCAAAAGCTGCCAATAGAAGGAATATAGCGCAGACTTTAATGAAGGATTCTATACCACTATTAACCGCAGCGCTGGTAGTAAATTCATGCCAACTAAGATTAGAAAAACTCCTGATAATAGGTGTCATTAGGCCTTCATCCGATAAAACAGACTGAAATGGTGTTTCAAAAAAGAAGAACTGGTATGCACGCCCGACGAAGACTAAAAACGAAGTAAGCTGAATAAGGAGAATAACATTAAATTGCTTCATTGCTCTAAATTAGCGAAGATAACCTTTAAGTGTAGTTAAATGTCGCGTACGGATTTCTTATCATTAACCACTACTATGAAAGAGTTATGGATTCACACTCTCGATTTGCTGAACTTTATGGTAAGCTGAACCATGAATTTTTGTTTGCAACCATTCAGCAAGATGCTTATCGTTCACTCAGGTAGTTGTCAGTTGCGAAAGGTGCTACTCCGCACGCTGTCGAAAGAGCGAAAGGCTGCCCTGCAGTGATCATCTGCGCTCCATCCCGCCTATGAAGTTACCCAATCTTGCCGGCCTACCGTCTGATATCCTCATGGTGTGCCTCAGAATGATATTCCATGTATTCTGCTGTGTTTAATGCTACTTTCCTACCGTGTAATTTTGTTACTACGTAAAAGGATAAGTCAATTCCCGCAGAGATCCCTCCTGAAGTGTAAAGCCCTGGGGCTGACCTTACAAACCGTTGGCCTTTTTGCGGTTTACCACTTGGAACCAACTCACTCATATGGTCATAAACTTGATGGTGTGTACAGTAGGGTTTATGATCAAGGTAGCCAAGCTTTGCTAAAATTCTTGAGCCGGAGCAGATACTCATACTCAACTCGGCAGTAGAAATAGCATGGTCGACAAAATCTAATGTCTCTGCATCATTGAGTAAAGCCATAGAACCTGAACCCCCGGCGATGATCAAAATGTCCAGTTTAGGGGCATTTTCAAATGAAAAATCAGGGTTGACGGATAGGCCGTTTACGGCAATCACGGGGTTTTTCTTTTTGGCGATAAGTTTTACATCAAATAGCATATGGTCATTGAGCTGCGATGCCACGGAGAACACTTCAAATGGTCCGGCAAAATCCAGTACTTCAACGTCCTCAAAAACGAGGATACCAACGGTGCGTATCATAAATAGTCATTTTCAAATTCGGAGGGGTCAAAGATCATGATCAAGGATGACAATGCCCGAACGTGATTATATTTTTTTGACTTGTATCGAAAAGATCATCCTATGCTGGCGCGACAATTGCATGGTATATAAAAGCTATATTTGCGACGGATATGAGTAGAGTTGTTCTCGGCATTGTTATTTGTTTTTTCGCGTTCGTGTCCTGCCAGGATGAGGCTGATTGCCTACGCATAACGACTGATTTTGCCAATCTCAGATTTTATAAAATTGAGGATAACGAACCCGATACGGTTGATCTCTCTATGCTGAAACCACTGGGATCAGACAGCGTGCTGTTAGCCGATACGACAGTGAGCAGTAGTATACGACTTCCAATAAATCCTAATGCCGAAAGTACGGGGTTTGCCTTTGAAACGGAATTTGGCATTGATACCTTAATGCTCAGCTACGGTACAAGTACACGTCTTATAGCAGAAGATTGCGGTATAGAGGTCATCATATTCGAGCTGGAAGCAGTAAGGAATGATTTCGATTCTATTCGAATAGTTAACGACATCTTGATTGAAGATATTAATGAAGATATTCGCATTTATAATTAGCCTATCCCTTATGACGGCAAATGTGGGCCACGGCCAAGCGGAAATCGCCTTGCACCCGGACTCTGTGAAGGGGAAGTTCATCCCTACCGGTGTCAGAATAGGCGCGGAAGCAATTAATATTGGCCGTTCTTTCTCTAATTCGGATTTAACCGAATATACGTTCACCGCTGATATTGATTTTAACCGATATTTTATAAACTTCGAATTCGGAACTTATGATCGCTCTTTTGAGGACCAGGTCGATTCTTTTTATTCTGTATCGGGAAATTATTTCCGGATTGGGCCTGATATCAATTTCTTAAAAAATGATCCCGAGGGCAATGTGCTTTTCTTTGGCTTCAGATACGGTTGGACGAAAATAGATGATGAGCTAATCTACATAAATACCAGTGCTGCTTTTGGCAATGAAACCCGGACTATAGGTAATAGCGGACTTTCAGCTAATTGGGGGGAAATGGTTACCGGTCTTAAAGTAAAAATATGGAAAATGTTGTGGCTGGGTTACACCGCACGATTCCGATTTGGATCGGATAATTTTGAAGGCAGTGAGCTTATTCCACACTATGTACCAGGTTACGGGCGAGCAGATAAAACCGTGAGTTGGGGCCTCAATTATTGGGTAATGGTGAGATTTCCGCTACGAACTTCTCCTAAAATTCTTTTGGATAAGTAACTTTATTCAGCTTTATTCCGTTTTTCAACTATGTTTATGATTTGGATTCTAATTGCTTCGATTTTCTTATCAGTGCTTGTAGCCATGTGGGGAAAGCAGCGCGGATTTGCTTTTTTCGACCTTTTTATCCAGGGGTTAGTAGTATCTCCCTTGGTACCACTTTTTATATTGGCACTAGCAAAAAAGTAGTTAGGTCTATGGGTTATTTTCTGGAAAACGAAGGTCTTTTGCTGCCTACACCATTGCATTCATTCTAGCCAAGCTGACGATCACTCTGTAAAGTCAGGCCGACCTTTCTCGATTATGCTTTTTGCAATATTCAAAATCCAATCCGAATAGTAATGAATAGCATTTCACACTGCCGTAGACTTGAACCTACTTTATTTTCGAGGGCCTCTACGAAGTGGTCTTCGATTTGAAGTAC
>JBCCIX010000337.1:0-5193 GCA_039028075.1 Bacteroidota bacterium
AGTACGCCCCGGACATAGTCCAGGTTTGGAGTTGTCTTCAGTTTTAACGTAGAAATCTATTCTTGAACACTTTAAACGCGTTTTGGATAAAAACACTTAGTCAGAGAACAGTACTAGAGATATTTAAAAAAGCAGACAGCACTGCTAATTTGGGACTTTGCTTTTCACTATTTATGGCGATTGATTCATACGTAATGTCTTCACATTTTTGCTGACACTGAACGAACGTTGAATTATTGTGTGCCAACTTAATATAAAGACGATGTCAGGTCTATGAAAACAAGAATATACGGGACGGAATTGGAAGAAATAGCTACTGAGCTCAACTGTACTCATGATTTTACAACAGACCAATCAACTTATTTAGAACGTGAATATGTAGGAGATCACCTTTTATTTGGTCGGTATAAAGAGATTTTCTTCGAAGGTGTTCATATCGGATATGGCGATTTGAGAGTTCCCAATCCCACGTCAATTTACTTCGATACAGAAGGCTTAGAAACCATTGAAATGCATTTCGCCTTATCAGGTAAAGCACGAACTAATTCAAATAATTACAAGGAGGAAATCCAATTTGACGGAAATCAACACAATGTCTTCTATGCGTTTGACTTTAAAGGGACCCTGGAGTGGTGTGCGTCCAAAAGCGTAAGCGTATTTGAGGTTAACCTTTGGCCCTCTTTTTTCGAAAAATATTTACCTTAGAGTGGGCTTTTTGATCGGTTCAAGCAGTGTATTGAGAAAAAGAGGCCTTCCATTTTGTCACCTCACAATTATCCTATAACTCCTCAAATGATGACACTGATCGATCAGATTATGCGCTGCGATCGCACGGGGCATTTCAAACGGATGTTTTTAGAATCTCATGTGATCGAACTTTTAATGCTACAATTAGAGCAAATTAGTGATCACAGTGGCGATACATTTAGCAATGTAAGTAAACACAGGGAAAAATTGTACGCGGTAAAAGAAATCCTTTCGCGACAATTGGTTGGCGATTTAACACTTAATAGTTTGGCTCAGCAAGTTGGAACCAATGAGTTCACATTGAAGAAAGGGTTTAAAGAATTATTTGGTACATCTGTTTTCGGTTACTGGAATCAAATAAAAATGCAAGAAGCCAGAAAACTTCTTTCAGAAGGGACGATGAGTGTGAAAGAGGTCAGTGCCAGAGTTGGATATAAAAACGCCCAACATTTTAGTACGGCTTTCAAAAAGTACTTTGGCTGTTCTCCGAGTGAATTGAAGTAATCTGGCTCGCTCTTGGTTACTGTCAAAAGTGCAGAACCAATCGTCAATACCTTTGTAGGTAGACTGAAGGCCGGGCCCAAACTTTATTCCCTATTTTCTGCTGAAGTTCCCGAATCTGGTCAGGAATGGAATGAACTATAAAATTGAGAAGGTCAGAATTTTAGTCCCTGCCTTCACGTCTTAGAAATCGGACTATTCTATCGTACATCGGAGTATCAACCATGACTCGGAAAATTACGATTTTGCCTACCGATTTAGGTTTTACCTTTTATACTTTTCTCATCTGCTTAAAATAAAGCTTATTCGCTGAGATCATTGCTTGAAAATCCACAAGAATACAGCACTCCGATGCAGTAAGTGCCGATTGATTCACTCAAACTGCAACTTCATCCGGTTTACTCGATCTTCCAAGGATTCTGAGGTTAATTTATCTCTATTCAATCGGTCGACCATGATCGGAAAGGCGAAAGGTGTAGGTCGGTTTGGCTCCTTGACAATTATTTGCTGCGTATTGATCCGTTCCAAGGCCGTTCTGATTCGTGCTTCCTCCAACTGAAACTCCATCACCTCCTCGTACGCTTGAGTGAGTAACAGATTCTCCGAATCATGATCGTGGAAGACATCAAAAAACAGTTGGGAGGAAGACTGCAAATGTCGGTCTTTGATTTGCTGTCCCGGGTAGCCCTTAAATACAAGCCCTGAGATGGAAGCAATGTCCCGGAACCTGCGCCTTGCCATTTCTACCGAATTGATTCCTGCCTGGATATCTTGCCATAAATTTTCAATGCTAAACACATCGGTTTCCAAGGCTTCATAAATCGGGATTTCTTTATCAGATAACAATTCAAAGCCGTAGTCATTCATGGCGATACTAAAGGTAATGGGCTCAATCCGGGAAATGCGCAAAGCCAGGAGCGCAGCCATTCCCTCATGTACCTGCCGCCCTTCAAAAGGGTACACCACCACGTGATAACCTTCTCTACTCGTGAAATACTCTATTAAAAATTCATCTTTGGACGGCAGACAGGAGCGTTTCTCCTGTAACTCCATTAAAGGCTCCAGAAATGATAATTCGACATCATCGGCATATTGTCCTACAGAAATCTGATCCAGTTTATGGCGAAGCACGGTAGATAGCTGGGAGGACAGGGCCATTCTACCGCCTTGCCAAGACGGCACCGCCTTCGCGCGTTTTTTTGAATTGCGCACTTGGGCCTCCATGTCTTTAATGCGAATCAATTCGAGGTTCCTTCCGGCAAACCAAAAGACATCACCAAGGTTTAGTCGTGAGATAAAATACTCTTCAATGGTGCCCAAATATTTACCCGAGGCATATTTCACTTTTAACGATGTATCGCTCACAATCGTGCCAATGGAAAGGCGGTGGCGCATCGCAATTCTTCGGTTGGTCACTTTCAAGATGCCCTCCTCCATCACCGCTTTTTGGTATTCATCGTAAGCAGATAAAGCCGAACCTCCGGTCACCATGAAGTTGATCAGCCATGACCATTCTTCTTTGCTAATCGAATTGTAGGCGAAGGTACCTCTTACCTCCTTAAAAATTTCGTCCGGTGTAAAGCCTTCGGAAACCGCAAGCGTCATGAGGTACTGCATCAATACATCAAAAGAGCGAATGTAAGGTATTCTGTCTTCTACAATCCCTTCTTCAATAGCTTTACGCAGCGCAGAGGATTCAATGAGTTCAAGTGAGTGTGTGGGTGCAAAGTAAATTTTACTCAATGCACCGGGTTGGTGACCACTCCTACCCGCTCGCTGCATAAATCGCGCGACTCCTTTCGGGCTGCCTACTTGAATGATAGTCTCTACCGGGCGGAAGTCTACTCCAAGATCAAGGCTAGAGGTACAAACTACAGCCTTTAGTTGCTCATTATGTAAAGCATCCTCCACCCAATCTCGAAGCTCTCGGCTGATGGAGCCGTGGTGCATGGCTATAACACCTGCAAGCTCAGGAGCTCGATCCAAGAGTTTTTGATACCAGATCTCGGCAAAAGAGCGCGTGTTGGTAAATATCAAGGTGCTGTTACTCGACTTTATAATAGGAACTACCTTATCTATCAACTTGATACCTAAATGACCTGCCCAGGGAAGATCCTCCACCTCTTCCGGAAGTATGGATTCCACTTCAATGGTTTTTTTGATATCGGCTTTGATCACCTCATACCTTTCAGGTTGCTTGGAACTCCCCAATAAGGCATCTAGCGCATCCTCCATATTTCCAATCGTAGCGGAGATCCCCCAAACACGTAGATCCGGACAAATGCTCTTGAGTCGAGACATAGCCAGTTCTACCTGAACCCCCCTTTTCGAACCAATTAATTCATGCCACTCATCACAAACTACGGCTTCAAGCTCTTTGAAATACGTTGGATAACCTTTCTGAGTAAGCATGATATGTAGGCTTTCAGGGGTAGTCACCATAAACTCAGGAGGGCTGGTTTTCATCTTAGCGCGGTCTTTAGAAGACGTATCACCCGTCCGGATGCCTACTTCCCAACTTAGGCCCAAACCTTGAATCGCTCTTTCTGCCGAGAGCGCTATCTCTTTAGCTAAAGCGCGAATGGGAGATATCCAAATAGCTCTTACTCTGCCTGACCGTTTAGGATTATTCAAAGCGTTGATCAAAATAGGCACAACCAACGAATACGTTTTACCACTACCGGTCGGCGCATTTACTAAACCGTGTTTGCCGTCGAGGTAAGCTTTCCAAGTATTTGTTTGAAAAGAGAAGGGCTTCCAGCCTCTACTTTCGAACCAGCTAATCCCCTTCTGAAGATCTTCTCCGTCCATTATTCTAAGATAGAGATAATGTGTAAGTTGAAGTAGCCTAGTTTGTTTTCATTGCCATTCAGGGTGCTTTTCAATGTAGGCCTTTACAAACGGGCAATACACTACAACCTCAATGTCATTATCTTTAGCGTAGTTCAACGCAAATTCAGCCAAAGCGGAAGCAATCCCTTGTCCCTCAAGTTCCGGTGGAACCCAGGTATGCATTAAATACATTTTACCAGTTCGTATTCTGTAAACCAACTCCGCCAAATGGTCTCCTACTACCACTTCGAATCTTTGGTTGCGTTTATTGTTGGTGATTTCCATCGTCAAGGGATAATGTCAATGATTTCTGATTTCTAAATTTTTTCGGTCCCAATCACCCGTAGTGGCGGCCGCTTCATACGTGGATTGTAGAAAAGATAGCAGCATTTCCTCGGGGTCATCAGCTTTCCTCACTTCGTCATAAGCAAGAAAATATTCCCCCATCTCCTCGCTCCAAAATGCCTGATCAGGTCGTATTTTTTGCGCTGAAAAATCCGATGGGGTTGGATAACAGTAGGAATAAAATACCGGAATAGGTGAAACTTCACTTCCGGGCCAAAATCCGGCACTACTGACTTCTTGTGAATAAGCTTCTTGCATGATGTCCAGCGGCATATTGGGCATACCACCCTGATGTAGTGGGGCTGCTCGCCCGGAAAATCGTGTTACGGCTATATCAAAGGCTCCCCAGAAAAAGTGAACCGGACTGCATTTGCCGATAAAGTCGCTTCTAAATTTCAAAAATACGTTGTGTATACTGACCGCAGCCTGCCAGAAATCAACCACTGCTTTTGTATCGTACGATCTATTAATTTCATTTTCCACAAACGGAATAGCTTCTTCGATTTCATTTGGTGCAGCGTGTATATCGATTTCTATTCCCAAGTTCTGTAGCTCACTGAACAGCTTTTTGTAGAAATCAGCCACCGTCATAGGTTGAAGTTTAACGATTACATTTGAATTGAACGTAGAAAAAATAATCAACTCATGATTTTCAAAATCAAACTCAATTTCGAAAATACCATCTTTATACGGCATACTTCCGGTACTGAACCCTCTCGCCGTGATGTACAATGTGGTATGCCAAGAATGATTCTGCCATGGCATTGC
>JBCCIX010000338.1:0-5181 GCA_039028075.1 Bacteroidota bacterium
AAAGATTTTGAACACAAACGTGGAATCGATGAAAGTATAATAAATAATTGGATCGCTAATAATACGGTAGAGTACCTCGGTTCTACCGATGATGTTAGGCCATTCATAAATAATGCTGATTGTATAGTCTTACCTTCCTATAGAGAGGGCACACCGAGGACCTTACTCGAAGCGGCAAGTTCGGCCAAGCCTATCGTTGCCACGGATGTTCCTGGCTGTAATAATGTAGTCCAGAATGGATACAATGGTTTTTTATGCAACCTCAAAGATGCAGGCGATCTGGCGCTAAAGATGACCCAAATGATGAGCCTCGATGCTCAAAAAGTAGAGCAACTCGGCCTCAACGGCCGGAAAAAAATTGTTGCTGAATTTGGCGAGGAAAAAGTCATCAACTCTTACCTTCACTCCATAGAAGGACTGAAATACTAGCAGATTTTAAGTAAAATATTAATTATCAGAGGATAATTAATATTGCAATCCCGTAATTTGAAGGCTTAGGTTCTAGTGTCAAAATTATATTTACGTGTGGAGCTTTAAATCCCCAATTTATTTTGTTGGCTTATTACTAATGATAGGAATGACTCAATCCTGCGGCAGCTATAGACAAAATATTATGTTTACGGCTGACAGTACGGAGTATAGCAAAATGACAACACGCGCCGAAGCGAATTATTCAATTCAGCCAAATGACCGCTTGTTATTACAAGTCTACACTCAAAAGGGAGAACGTATTATTGATCCCGAGTTTGAGTTAACAGAGAACGTTCAAAATATTGATAATATTCGGCCACAGTTAGACTATCTGGTTCTCGAAGACGGTGCTGTAAAGTTACCCATGGTAGGTCCTGTTACGCTGGAAGGCTTGACCTTACATGAAGCAGAAGAATATCTACAAAAACGATACGCTATTTTCTACACTGACCCGTTTGTCAATCTAAGATTTATAAATAAAAGGGTGTTTGTGCTTGGTAGTTCTGAGGGCCAAGTTGTGCCGTTAGAAGACGAAAATACCAAAGTGTCGGAAATATTGGCATTGACGCAAGCCATAGATAATAATGCAAAGGCTCAAAATATTCGTTTGATTAGGAATAATGAAATATACAAAATAGACTTTTCCACTTTTGAGGGCTACGTTCAGTCTGACTATATTGTACAGTCGGATGACATTATCTACGTGGAACCAATTAGAAGGCCTTTCAATGAATTTTTCAGAGATAACGGCCCTATTATCTCCATAATCACCAGTGTCTTATCACTTGTCGTAGTAATTATTAGTATTAACTAATTGAATCCAGATTCATACCATAGCAATGATTTAGAGGGGATCGACTTTTATAAACTCAGGTCTGTAATCAGCAAAAGCGTAGTAGGGCTGGTCTTGATATTTACCGCTAGCGTAACCGCGGCGTATTTGGTGATTAGATGGACGAAACCTTTGTATGAATCCGTTTCAGAAGTAAAGTTAGATGTAGAGGCTAATGCAACTGAATTAGGGATAACCTCACTTGCTGAAAATCAAAACTTAAATGTTATTTCCGGAGAAATTGAGCTTCTTAGATCTAAGCTCTTCTTTAATAAAGTAATTGAGAATTTCAGCCTGGATGTTTCCTACTTCACGGCAGGTGCAGTTCTCACAGATGAAAAATATCCAAACATACCTTTCAAAGTAGACTACATAGTTAAAGATAATCAAGCTTACGATAAAAGGATTTACGTGAAGCTCATCAACCAAAATGAGTACAGAGTGAGTTTTCAGAATGAAGATGTAGATACAGGTGCTTCGTATCGTATTGGGGAGCTGGTTAAGCATGACTGGTTGAACTTTAGCATTTCTTTGACCAATAATTTCGTCCAGGGAGATGAGAGCTACTTTTTTGTCATTAACAGTCAGGCAAGCCTCCTTAATTACTTCGATGAAAATCTCATTGTTGAACCTTTAAATCTGAATGCCAATACGATTAAGATAGCAATAACCGATTATAATCGACATAAGGCGCGAGACCTGGTTAACACTATAGATAGTGTATATCTTGAGTATTCGCAACAAGAAAAAACCAAAGAGAACAAACAAAAAATCGAATGGCTCAATAACGAGCTAATGCAAATTGAGCGCCAGTTAGAAAAATATGAAGATTACTTTGAGAATTTCACCATTGAAAACAGAACGAGTGACCTTAATGAGGATGTAAAAAATATGATCCTGATCATCAATGATCTCGATTCCCAAACGTTAGTATTACAGTCCAGACTTAACGAAATCGAAAGTGTTAAGACGAATATCAACACCACCAATAAAATAGAATTATACGCCAGCCAACTCCCGCAGTTTGTCAAAGATAATGTCAAAGCGCTTAATGAGTTAACTCTGGAGCGAGAAAGACTTGGGTTGTCCTATTCTGAAACTACCTTTGCCCTTACTAAAAAGGACAGCGAGATAAATCAGTTACGAACCGGAGTATTAGAGACTCTGGAGAATCTAAAAACAAGGTATGCCAAGGAAATAAGCAATATTGAAAAACGCAAACGAATACTTCAATCAAATTTTGAAAAGCTACCGGGAAAAAGTACTGAGTATAATAAAAAACAACGCTTTTTCAAGCTATATGAAGAATTCTACCTTTCGCTAATGCAGAGCAAAGCAGAATTCCAAATTGCGGAGGCCGGTACCACCACGCAGTTTAAAATATTATCCGCTGCCACCCTTCCCAGTACTCCCATCTCACCTAAAAACTTAATAATTATTGGAATAGGCATTGTAGCCGGACTCGTGCTGAATTTTGTATTTATTAGCCTCAGGTATTTACTTCACAATAAGATTACCACATTTCAAGAACTCGAAAATAGCACTACCAGTCCGATATTGGGTTCGGTTCCTAAGGCACGGGAAAAACTTGAAAACACCAGCCTTATTATTCACAAAAGACCTAAGTCTGCGGTTAGTGAAGCGCTGAGATCAATACGAACAAACATTGAATTCATGCTAACGCAGGGTAAGCAACGGGTTATATCGGTCACCTCAACCATAAGCGGTGAAGGAAAAACATTTGTCGCGGTCAACTTAGGTGGTATCGTAGCCTTAACGAAGAAAAAAGTAGTTATCGTTGACTTGGATATGAGAAAGCCGCGGGTTCACATGGCTTTAAGTGACAGCGATAACGAGAAAGGAGTCAGCACTATACTAATTGGTAAGCATACTGCGCTAGAATGTGTCAAAGTTACCGATGTGGACAACTTACACTTCATCCCTGCCGGACCTACACCACCTAACCCTTCAGAGCTTTTATTAAATGGAGCTTTTGAGAATTTGTTGAATAGCTTGAAAAAAGAGTACGATTTGGTAATGCTAGACACGCCGCCTGCTGGATTAGTAACAGACGGCTTACTGGCTATGAAAAAAGCAGATTTGGCCATTTACATCATACGTGCAAACTATTCTAAAAAAGTATTTACAAAGACCTTAGATAGGTTAGTCAAAGTAAATAATTTTGAAAATATTTCAGTCATTTTAAACGCTGTACCCAGAAGTTCCGGGAATTCATACGGGTACGGCTACTATGACGAAAAAAGTATTACCGGGCCATCAAAGTGATATAATTGTTCAAAATTTTTCAGAAACCCGAGTACACTTCACGTTATGTCAACGATATCCACTCGCACTTACTACCTGGGATAGATGATGGCGTGCAGTCTTTCGACGAATCGTTAGCTATACTTCGACTACTTTATGATAAAGGCACGAGAAAGATAGTGACCACTCCTCATATCAAGAGTGATTTTTATCCTAACAATGAATCGGACCTCATCAAAATTGGAGATGTGCTCAAAAAACAGGTTCATCAAGAAAATATTCAAATGGAGGTATCAGTAGCCGCTGAATATTTTCTCGATGAAGCCTTGATAGAAAAATTGAATAAAACCCCTGAAATATTGCTTACTTTCGGAGACCGCTATTTACTGTTCGAGACGAGCTTTTACAATCGCCCGCTGTATTTGAATGAATTCATATTTAAAGCGCAATCGTTAGGATTAAAACCGGTATTGGCTCACCCTGAAAGATATAGTTATCTTTACCAAAACCTTGAAGCGGTCCATGATCTGGTGCAAAGAGGTGTTTTATTACAATTAAATGTGATATCACTAGCAGGCTTTTATTCCAAGCAGATTAAGAGGTTTGCCGAGCGATTAATCAATGAAGAAGTAATACGATTTATCGGAAGTGATTGCCACAATCAGTTGCAATGTGAGGCCATAAGCATCGCAATGAGAAATAAGCATTACAGCAAAGTTATCGCCCAACCACTTCTTAATTACAGCCTATGATTCTGGTAACCGGAGCAAATGGACTGGTGGGTAGTTATGTATGTAAAGCACTAAAAAAGAGTAATACTCCATTTAGGGGATTGGTCCGAGAGGGCAGTGACCTGGCGTTAGTCGAAGATGTTCTAGACAACCTGATCTACGGAGACTTTCTGGATCTTGAATTTATGACTAAGGAAATTCAAAAGATAGACGTGGTAGTTCACTGTGCTGCTATTATCTCTTTCAGCAACAACCAAAAAGAGCAAATGAGGAAAATCAATGTGGAGGGAACCAAGCAGCTTGTAAATCTGGCTTTAGCCTCTCATCTAGATTATTTCTTATATGTGAGTTCAGTGGCAGCTATAGGTCGAAGTAAAAAAAATAATATTCTTGATGAAACAAAAGACTGGATTTACGCTAAGGGAAACACCTTGTACGGTGAGTCAAAGCATCTTGGTGAACTGGAAGTTTGGAGAGCCATGCAAGAAGGTTTGACTGCATCCATAGTTAATCCGTCCGTTATCCTGGGTGCTGGCGACTGGACTAAAAGCAGCACCAAGCTCTTTAAATACGTCTGGAATGAAAATAAATACTACGGAGGTGGAAATTTAAATTATGTTGATGTTAGAGATGTAACCTCGATCATATTGATCTTGATTGAAAAGAGAATGACTCACGAGCGATTTATTTTAAGCGCTGGAGCAACTTCTTACCAGGAATTCTTCAGGCTAGTGGCTAGAGAATTTGGAAAAAAACCGCCTAGTCGTAAATTCAAAAAATGGCAAGGTATATTTGCGGTGATGGTGTCGTCTTTGAGCGCATGGATCAAGGGTTCTAAACCTTTAGTCACCAAAGAAACCATTCAGTTAGCCAGTGATATGA
>JBCCIX010000339.1:0-5168 GCA_039028075.1 Bacteroidota bacterium
GTCCAGAAGGGAGTTTGATGGAAGCGTGAAAAATATAAACCTTAAAGCGGATTGGTTTATCAACGCTAAAAATGACCTGTCCCTGGGATACAGCAGCACTGATAATGAGCATTTTATTATTCCGGTAACGACCATTTTGAGCGCAGGTTCCGGCGAGACAGTAGTTAACCGATTGGATAACTACCACCTGCATGAAACCAAGATATGTAATATTAATTACAGAAAGCGATTTTCGGAAGGAGACAAGCGATATATTGATTTTGACGTTACCTTAAACGACAACGACAACCTTCTCCCAAGCGAAGCGATTGAAGACGGATCGACCGTTTTAGATAATGAGTTGTTTTATGATAATTCTATTCTAAACGTTGCCAGCGATTTTTTCTGGACCTTCGACAGTGGAGTGAAACTCGAAACGGGATTTCTATATACACAAAAAAGTATCGATAATCTGGAGGTGAGCACGACCAGTGAGGGCACCAATTTCTTAAGTTATGAATATGATGAAGATACATACGCAGCCTATGCTATCATCAATCAAAAGTGGGATAAGCTTGGGTTGCAACTCGGGTTGAGAAGTGAATATTTTGTTTCTGATGGTACGATAAACAATGAGTTAGAGGCCATTGAACGCGAGTTTTGGAATGTTTTCCCTTCGTTCCATTTAAGCTTTACACACAGTGAGCAGGTAAATTATTCCCTGGGATACAACAGGCGTATTTCAAGACCGAGTTTTTTCTCACTTAACCCGCTAACCACGATTAATAATCCGCTCTTCAGAAGGATTGGCAACCCGGCACTGACTCCCTCGTTCACAGATAACCTGGAAATAGGTATTCGTTACAATTCAAAGGCTATTTCGATCAATAGTAGTGTGTATTACCGGAGATCGATTGATATAATGAATCGCCTGTTTGAAATTGAAGATGGTGTCACGCTGATGCGATTTAGTAACGGCGGCGAGGATCATACCATCGGCTTGGAGAGTACCGTGTCGAAAGACATTACTACTAAAGTGAGCTTTAGCATCACCGGAACGGGCTATTACAAAAATGCGGATCCGCAGATCATGGATTTCTTCTACGAAGATCAATACAATTACCAGTTCAGAACGAAACTAGCCTTAAAACCTTCAAAAAAACTATCGGCTGATATCCAATGGAATTATTTTGGCTCAGGAAGAAGATTGAATATAACCTCCGAGACATTCAACTTTCTGAATTTGGCCCTGCGTTACAAGGTACTTAAGCATATGGGAACCGTAAGTATCCGATTCAATGATATTTTCAGAAGTAATATCTACGAGAGTCAACGAAGAGGTAATGCTGTGGTCGAGGACCTAAGGTGGCTGGGGCAAACCCAAATAGCAGTGCTATCTTTTAACTATCGGTTTTCGAAAGGAAGTGTGAAAAGGAGAAAGCAAAAAAATAAGAATTACGGCGAGGATGGAGCATTAGAGTAAGCATAAAGATCAGCCACACCGGCCTTTGGTTGATTTATCTGTCAAATAACGCCGGATAATTTTTAACGTTTCGTTAATATGACCCATTCATAATTTGGTGATTTATTAAGCTATATTGGTCAGACATTATGTGATGTCAGGACCACGATCAAATAGTGAATCAGACTTACAACTCTTTCAACAAATCAAAGGGGGAAGTAGAGTAGCATTTCGAAGGCTATACGATCGGTATTGGAAAATTCTTTTCCATTCTTCCAGCCATTTTCTTAAGAGTGATACGGGAGCCAAGGATGTGGTACAAGAAATTTTCACAGACCTTTGGGTCAGAAGGGAATCGTTGACTATTCAAAATGTATCCGCTTATCTAAATCAAGCTGTCAGATTTCAGTCTTTAAAGCAGTTGCGCAAACAACAACCAGCAGATATTCACGAAGAAAAATTTCAAGATATATTACGCTCTAATTGCACACAAGAAAAGATAGAATTTACCGATCTACTTGAAACTTTAGAGGTTTCATTAAATCAATTACCTGAAAAGTATAAGGAGATATTCGAAATGAGCAGATTAAAGGACATGTCCAATAAAGAGATCGCTGATAAATTGAAGCTTTCCAGACGCACGGTGGAATGGTACGTTGGCGCTGTACTTAAACATTTGAAAGCGTCTATGTTACTTTTTCAATTGATTGTGTTGATTAAATAGTGTTATCAGGGTAGCCTTACTAACCAGATCCTTTTAGCATGGACAAAACCATGAAGGGGGATTCGGTTCTACTCACTAGCATGTATAGGACATATATCACCTAACCCACTATTACCGGAACATTACCTGTTTTAAGAAATCTTTAATTCACATTTTTTTACCCGTAAGTCCTACAGGTTGAGGGTACTTATTAGTGATGGAAAAGCGTACGCTTAAACAGTTACTGAAAAAATATGAGCGGGGTGAATGCAGTGAAAAAGAGCATCAACTCTTGCATGATCTTTACCAATCATTTCAAGATGATTTGCCGCAAAATCGTTGGGTTCCTGATCATGTAGGGGATTCAATATTCACAAATATTGAACAAAAGGCTGGAGTAAAAGGCGCCTTCCCAATAGGGCGTGTAGCGGCATCTGTTATTTTCATTTTAGGAATATGCCTTTCGGTAGTTGTTTATTTAAATCCATCAAATGTTCCGGCCGGCGAAATCTCCCATGCTACCGCCAAAGGGCAGAAAAAAACCATCGTGCTACCGGAGGGTTCAACAGTTAGGCTTAATTCCGAAAGCACGATTACGTATTCAGAAAATTTTGTTCAAAATAGACAGGTAGTTCTAACGGGTGAAGCCTTTTTTAATGTAAAGAGGAAGATGGAAAAGCCTTTTACAGTAAAATCCGGCGAAGTGCAAACAACGGTATTAGGCACTTCTTTTAACGTCGATAACTCGGACGATCATACTGTGGCTGTTACTGTGGCTTCGGGTAAAGTGCGTGTTGAATCGAATGTTCAGGTAGTACATCTGGTTCCTGGCGAACAGGGAGTATATACGCGCAAACTGGGAAAATTAACCGCTTCAAAAGTCAATGTTGAGACCTACACCGGCTGGAAAGACGGCATACTCGAATTTAAGGGTAGTACGTTGACCGAAGTGGCTGGAAAACTTGAAAAATGGTACGGGGTTCGAATCTTATTCGAATCCAAGCAGTCCGGTCTCTGTCAGTTGAAATTAAAGTTTCGAAATCAAAACCTAAAACAGGTTCTGGATCAATTAGCGGTAGTGACAGGTGTTAGCTATCAATTTGAGAAAATGGATCAGGTGAAAATCATTGGGATAGGATGTAAAGCCCAATAAAGATAAAATCAATATCAACTATGAAATAAGTGAATGAAAAATTCAGGCTGAACTTACCAGGTAAGTTCAGAACAAATAACCCGGCCCCTGCGCCAACAGAAAAACCGGGTTAATAAATCATTACATAATCTGCCGGAATTCCTGACTGACATCAGAAGCGGCTAAATTTTATAATAACATTCAAAACTATGAAATCATCATTACTCAACCTATTGATGTTTGCCTCTAAAAAGACAATTCACATTTTTTTGGTACAAGTAGTTGCTATGCATTTGCTTATGGCAAACACATCAAATAGCCAATCATTAAAAGAAGTTAAAATTGACATACAAGTAGAAAATGCCTCGTTGGAAGAGGTTTTTCAAAACATAGAGGATCAGACAAATTTTACATTCGGATATAGCAAAAATGTGGTTAATAAAAACATAAGGTTCACTTACGACCTTCAAGATGAGACCCTTGAATCCTTTTTGTCAAAAATTGGCAAAGTGGCTCAACTCAACTTTAAGAAAGTGAACAGTCAATTACTCGTTTATAGAACATCACCTAAAAAAGGGGTAAAAAGTAAAAAAATTGAGTCGGGTTTTCTTTCGGGCATCGTTTCAGATCAAGGCAAGAATAGATTACCATTTGCCTCCATCTCTATTGATGAGCTGGGTACCGGTGCCATCAGCAACGAAAATGGCAAGTTCAACATTAGATTACCAGAGGGGAATTATACCGTCTCCGCCAGCTACATGGGCTATGTAACCTCGCGCCAAAATGTGCAAATAAGTTCGGGCCAGACTACAAACATCGAGTTCGTAATGACGGAAGATACCGAGCAGCTGAATGAAGTAGTGGTTTACGGTACCTTGACCAGGGGACAGGTAAAGGCGCTGAATGAACAGAAGAATTCAGCAAATGTGAAAAATGTAGTTTCTTACGAGCAGTTCAGCAAGTATCCGGATAGAAATGCCGCGGAGGCCCTTCAACGGATTCCCGGAGTAGCTATCAGTAGAGACCAGGGAGAAGGTGAATTGATATCTATTCGAGGAATGTCGCCGCGTTTCAATGCCGTTCAAGTAAATGGGCAACGGATTCCCAGCCCCGACCCGGATACCGACAGAGCGGTGGGATTAGATCTTTTGCAAGTCGATTTAATGGAGTCCATTGTAGTAAATAAAACGCTGCTGCCGGATATGGATGGTGACGCTATAGGAGGTACCGTTAACTTCAGACTAAAACAAGCCCCTGAAGAACCGATTTTGAATCTAGCGGCACGTGGAGGTTTCAATCAGCAGCAATCGGATTTTGATGATTATGGCCGAAGCTTACAAGCGTATTCCGCGGTGGCAGGCAAAAGATTTTTAGACAATAAATTAGGGATCATTGCTACCGGTAGTTTTTATAAGACGAACCGTGGCTCACTGCTCAATCAGTACACCTACGTAGATAATACCACAGAAATCGAAGAAAAGAGAAATAATGATTACGATGTGAGGCGTGAGCGCTATGGCCTCATGATCAGTCCTGATTTCCGATTCAATGAGAATCATAGTTTGAGGATTATAGCCAATTACAACGTTTTTAACGACGATGAGATCAGAAGAAGGGTAGATTACCTGGTTGGAGATGGCGAGGAGGAGCGAGAGATTCGCAACAGAGTAGAAGAACAAACGCATTATATATATCAGTTTATTGGTGACCATCATTTTAAAAAGTTTGATTTGGACTACAATGTGAGCCTGACTCAGGCTAAAGAAGAAATGCCTGATCGTACCTACTGGAGGTTTGCCCGGGATGTCGATTACTCTTCGCTTTCTAATCAGGAACGCTTTGATCTATCGGTTACGGACAACCCGGGTGGGGATAATCCATTATTCTTGAAC
>JBCCIX010000340.1:0-5162 GCA_039028075.1 Bacteroidota bacterium
TTACTAAAAGCGTAAGCCAGCGTTTTATCAACGAAAGATTTTTCCGGCTTATGAGTGAAGAAGGAGGCAACCCTAGGCACCTGGAGACCCCAGGAACCGGAGGGAATCAACTCTCCCGGAAGTACAAGCACAACATGGGCCACTGATCCGGTTTCGTCTTTGTAGACCGCGAGCACGGGCTGCTTCTTATTCGCTATGGCCTGAGCTTTGTCCAAAAGTGCTTGTTCGTAAGCTTGTCCTAATTTTTCCCAACTTGCTTTTCCATCGATATTATTTGCTATTTCTAGTGCCGTAGCGTGACGGTCTGTACTCTTTTGATAAAAATCTTCAATACCGTAAAGAGAATATATGGATTCCCCGATGGTAGACTTACACTTAAAATTTTTAGCTTCTTGCATGCACGTTTTAAACTCAGTGAGCATCTTGGACAACTCACTCTCCCAATCAGACGAAATGATTTGGGACGTAACGGGAAAAGCTAAAAGTAGTAGACAAAAAACAAAAGCAACTTTCATAGACAATATTTTCTGAGAATTGTAATCTATAAAAAGAAAAATAAACCGAAAATAATCTGACTTATGCTAATGAATCATGGATGTGCGTTTTCAGGCTTAGATAATGGAAATTGAAGCTTTTTAATCCTATCACTTGTACCAATCAGTGATAATTTAATCACTAAAGTTGAGTAGATGGGCTAGATGGTGGAAACAGTTATATTTTTATTTAAACTTTACTCAAGTACTTTTAGTGCTATGAAAGTAGTTTTATAAAACTGTTTGGTTTTATATCCAATGCGGTACCGGTAGACCGGGATCATCTCTAAAAAAGCATTACACGAAACCCGTGAAGCGCCTTCGAGGGTTTAAATGGATTTTTATCAGCCTATTGCGATCAACGTAGTAAAAGACACATCCCGTACAATGGCAAAACGTCATTTACGAATAAACAACTACAGTGTATGGTTGCAAAACTTAAAGTAGCAGCCAATTAGAGAGAAGAGTCTGACTTTCTGTAGTGGCCTCAAACATACCCATGTGGCCGGTATTCTTCAAGATGGCGGTAGTGCCTGTTTGGATCAGAGGAATTTGCTCTTTTGACTTTTCTAGCGGCACTGACGTATCCTGGTCACCGGCAATGAAAAGAATAGGCCTTTCGAAAAATTGAAGTACATCCGTGCGGTCGACACGATCACGCATCGCTTGCGTATATCCCACTAAGGATTCCAACGGGGTACGCCTGGCCGTTTGCACCGCCTGTTCTATCTCGGCAGCCAAGCGCTTCCGGTTTTTGGAGTAAAATAGCTGCGGCACGAAAGAATCGGCAAACTGCTCGACACCATTCTTCTCCACAAACTCTATCACTTTATTGCGAGTGGCTCTTTTTTCTGGTGGGTCGGCAAATGCGGTGGAGTGGAATAGCCCAAAAGCTTCCACTAGATCCGGATGATTATTAACCAGTTCCAGAATCACGTAGCCGCCTAAAGAATGACCCACGAGGCTAGCAGGGCCTATCTTTTCTGCGCTCATCCATTCTGCCAACTGATTCGCTATTCCGACGATGCCAAAATTAGCTTTGGGCAATGCACTATCACCAAATCCCGGGAGATCGATAAGAATGACTTCGTGGCTATCCGTAAACGGTTGGTAGAAATTATCCCACATGGTGTGGTCCTCACAGAAGCCGTGAATGAAAATCAATGGTTTGCCGGAGCCATAGCGCTTCGAATTGATCATGGTTTAGCTAAAAAAGAAACTGCGCAAAATACTTTCGTTAAGGTAACTAATCCCCGGATGCCAACAACGTGGTAGCCGTCGTCTTTTTAATTAAAATCATCGCATCGAAACAACCGTTACAGGAACTAAAGCGAGCCGCTTGATTTGGGTTTTTAGCTGAGGCCAGGAAAGTCGCTCCTATATCATGCATCTTGAGGTATTTCACCTGCTTTTTTTTCAGTGCTTCGGGCTTGATGAAAAGAATAGCATCCTTCGTATTCCTATAGTGGTATCCAAAACTACCACTGACGGAAGGTTCCACCACCACGGGACCTAGTTGATAATTATTCTTGTCATCAGCATCCAGGTTATCTGCTTTAATTCGATAGGCACTAAAGGCTCCCTCGTCAAACTCTTGGGCAATCACAAAGTATTTGTTCCCAAGTTCTCTACTTAAAACGCCGCCAGCTCTTTTGTACGCCTTCTCTTTTTTCTTATGCTCATTGAAAATGGTAAAAACATGTAGATTATGCGCCCAGAAAAAGCCTTTCGTAGAAGGTTGCTGGTCAAAATGGTATAGAATATTTTCTGCCATCTGGATGTCCCTAAAACTAAAAAAGCTAGCTCCACTATTTTCATAAATGATTTGTCCCAGATGGCGAAATAAGGTCTCGTATACGAGCTTATCTCTTGAACTAAAGTCACCTGTATTTAAAGCCGCTGAGCTCTGTTCTAGCACAATCTTCGGTTGTAATTGATCCGTATTTTTATATTTGCTTGAAAGAGGTGCAGATTCAGGTGCGTATATCGTTATAAGGCTGTCTATTTTGTGCACTGTAGCGTCATACTTCTGCAAATCACATCCAATAAAGCTGAGCTCTGTATCGGGGTTTTCTACAGTGTAATCCCGCATCCACTCCATTAGCGTTACCATCTCCTGAGTCTCCCAAGGCCACAAATCAATCTTTGATACCACTTGTTCCGCATTACCCATGCCCCCTTTAATATACCGGTCAATATCCAGACAACTGGCGTAATCAGCTTCGAGAAAAAAGGTGTTAAAGCCATGATGGCGCACCAAAAATTGGAATACCTTGGACCGCATCTTAAAAAATTCGTGGGTTCCGTGGGTAGATTCCCCCATACCCACTAGCTTAACGGCATGCAAGTAGTCACTCAGAAAAAAAATGTCGTCTAATGGTTCAGCCGGATCTGTAGACTGGATAGGAAGGTAATCTTCTTTATGGGGTTGGGCAAAAGAAGACATACCGGTAAGAAAACCAACGAGTATTAGCAATACTTTCATACTAACTATTCGTCAAGGTTTCAATCCCTTCCAGCAAGCGGTCTAGATCACCGGTACTATTGTACAGGTTAGGCGTAACCCGCACCACCATCTCATTAGGTAGTCTTCTGATCACCGTAAAAACCCCAAACTCCTCGTCCAAGCGCTTGACTACCTCTTTGGCCTCCGTACCCTCTAGCTTGAAACTGGCCAGCGCACAAGATTGTGCAGGATCCAAGGGAGTAGTGATGGATACCCTATTGATTTTCCTGGCTCGTTCGGTCCAGTAGCCTTTTAAGTAGCGCAACCGGGCTTCCTTTTGACGGATACCTACCCTAGTGTGGAACTTGCCCGCTTCGGTGATAGTCATAACTACGGGGGTAGCTGGGGTGCCGTAGTGTCCAAGTTTATTGATATCATCCACACTTTTTTTTGTGTCACCATACAGTGGTTTAATATCCTTGATCCGGTCTTTTTTAATATACAGTAACCCGGCACCCAGTGGGTTTCCAAACCATTTATGCAGGTTAACCCCCACGAAATCTGCGTTCAAGTCTTGAAATTTGTAGTCAATCTGGGCAAAGCTGTGGGCTGCGTCTACGATCACGTCAATCCCCCTGGATCGTGCGAAAGTGCTGATGGCTTTGACCGGCATAATCTGTCCGGTAAGATGAGTTAAGTGCGTCACCAAAATACTGCGTGTTTTATCCGTTACTGCTTGCGTGTACATATCAATGATCTCCTCATGATTTTTTGGTACCAAAGGCACATCAACAAACCGGAGAGTGATACCTACTTTACTTTCCAGCATCCGAAAGGTCTCGATCATACTGTGGTAATCGTGGTGCTGCAAGATCACCTCATCCCCTTTTTTCAGGTCCAGCCCTTGGATCAAAATGTTAAGTGCTTCCGTGGCGTTGCGGGTAATGAGCAACTCATCCGGAGAGACTCCACTGATATCAGCCATCGTCTGCTTGATTTGAGGATAGTTCTTTTGATAAAACTCTTGCCGCATGAACTTAGAGGAGTAGGCATTTACTTTTTCGATATTAGCTTGATAGGCCTTTAATACCGAATTAGGCTGAACCCCAAAATAGCCATTTTCCAGATTGATGAAATCAGACGATACATGATAATGCTGCTTGGCAAAGCTCTTCCAGAATTTTTCATCGCTCGCGTTTTCTACTTTCGGTGCTGCATCACTCAAGGCAAAGCTTTCGCTTGAAAGTAAAGGCATTGCGGCGAGCCCAAAGCCGAGGGTTTTCAGAAGGTGTCTGCGGTTCATTTTACAGGTTTAATTTAATCCAATTTGATCCTTTAACCATGAAAATACGATACTTAAACTACACTGGTCAATATGACGTAGTGTTAAAACGTGTTCCTTACTACCCATGTCTAATTCCAGAAATACGTAATGCACACTATTCGAACTCGCAGTACTCACAGACATATCTAAAATTCTATGGAATGGAATATTCAATTTAGACTCATACCTGTTTACGGACGGAATAATAATCAAATGAGTTTTACCTCTAAAGCCGAGCAGGCGGGAAAAGAGACTGAATCCATTGGACCGGAACAAAACTCTCGGAGATATTTTTTCAACTGAAAGCCCACTAGTTTCCAGAAGTTTCTTTAACTCTTCTGTTTGGATATTGCGCAAAACTATAACTTACTTTAAGTTCATCCTCACCCGGTAAACCACCCCTTGCCCAAAAAGTGAAAGCCCGGAATTAAATACGATCAGCGCCGCAGTACCCAATAAGATCCAGTCCCATACGGGTGCGCCCGAATTTTTTAAGTAGGACGCTTCACCAAATAAGCTCAACCCAAAACCTGTAAGCACAAGACCACTTATTGAGAACATCAACCACTTCTTTTTTAAAATACGTTTATCCATAGTCCGCCCGTTTTGTATAAAATTACACGTTAAAAAGTGGTCGCTTACCCAGGAAATAGTTTTTATACAAGAACAAAATATAAACGAGCCATGTAACCCTAGGGTCTATCCTTCGTTATACTTTGGTATTCTATGTATATAGATCAAACAAAACCTGACAACATTGACAAAAGATATGTTTAATCTGGAACAAGCCATTCGCGAATGGCTCCAAAAATTTAGGAAGCACCGTGCTTTTGCTGAAGGCGAGCTCAGGGAAATGGAA
>JBCCIX010000341.1:0-5161 GCA_039028075.1 Bacteroidota bacterium
ATTAAGAACATACCGCCAATTGCAGGCAATGTAATCTGATAATTTTCAAATACAGTTGAGATGACGAGGGCAATGATAGGAACCACCACAATTACATATGCTCCTTTATCAGCACCTATTTTACCAATCAGGGTCAAATAAGTACTAAAGGCAATGATTGATCCGAAAAGGGACAAGTAGAGCAGCGAACTAATATAGCTCATCGAATAATCGAATTGCAGCGGCTTACCCATCAAAAGGGCGATCATCATCATGATTAAACCTCCGTAAAGCATACCAAAAGCATTAGTTTGAATAACTGGAAGATTTCTCTTCTGATTTGAGGCCGAGGTGATATTGCCCAAGGAGGCGGATAGAACACCGCTGAGGCAAATTAGCAGACCCACGAAGGTTTGATCCTCGAAAGTCAGAGACTGTAGCTCCTGCTTAAAAATCAAAACCGTACCGGAAACGCCGAGAATCGCACCGAAAATGACTTGCTTTTTTATGGGGTTCTTTAGAATTAGCGAATTGAATACGATATTCATAAAGACCAATGTTGAGAACGTAATGGCAACTAATGCGCTCGTGATGTAGGTTTCAGAAATATAGACCAGCCAATAATTACAACCAAAAAGAAGCGCCCCCTGCAGTACCATGAAAAGATGCTGGACGTTGTTAAAAGTTAGGGATAACTTTTTTAAAAGACAGTAGGCCAATAATACAACACCGCTTAAAAGAAACCTGTAACTCACCGATAGTAATGGATCTACTTGACCGAGTTGAAATGTGATTACAAACCAGGTAGATCCCCAAATAATGGCCGGTATAGCAAAGAGCACGGTTTTATTCATGGAGGTAAATATGGTATTAATAATTATATTTCGAGTTCAATGGGACAGGCTAAATTTTATAGCCGATACGATACCTGGACTATACCAGTAACTTACTTATAATGGAAAAACCCTTGGTTAGTACGAGGATAGACAAGCTAAAAAAATTCGTGGTGGGAAAAAGAAGAAATAAAATTTGGATCTCCGCTGACTGGGCTTTAAAATCATTTGCTTCATTGGTAAAAAATGATGATCAGAGCGGCGAGGCCGGTTGTAAATGTTAGTTTGGCCCTACCTAAATACTCATTAGCAAATTCGTATGAGAAAACTTGCAAATCATGAATTAGGCAGAAAATCGCTTGAACAGTTTAAGAAGGCCTCAAAAATTCCAGTTGTAGTACTCTTAGATAATGTGAGAAGCCTGAATAATGTAGGCTCGGCATTTAGAACAAGTGATGCTTTTTTAATAGAAAAAATCTACTTGTGCGGAATTACAGGACAGCCGCCCCACAGAGATATCCAAAAAACCGCCCTCGGAGCAACGGAATCTGTAGACTGGGAGTACGTTGAAAATACAGGCACGCTTGTTTTGTCACTTAAAACTAGAGGTTATACCTGTTTAGCGGTTGAGCAGGCCGTGCAGGCCCAAATGTTGGACCAATACCGTGTTGCTACCGATCAAAAATATGCGCTTATTTTTGGTAACGAAGTCTACGGAGTCAATCAGGAAGTCATTGATCTCTGCCACGGTGTTCTTGAAATTCCCCAGGAAGGAACCAAGCATTCTCTTAACATTTCGGTAACTATGGGAATAGTACTCTGGGATTTTTGGAAAGCCTTAAAAACCTAGCCCATCTTTCAAGGCGCGATAACCTTTTCGGCTTACCGGCACTTTTACCCCTGTTTTCAAAAGTGCCAGGTAGCTGTCTTTGCTATACGCCTCTATTTTATCAATTTGATTTACGGCGGCGATGTAGGACCGGTGAACACGAATAAACTTATCTTGAGGTAATGCACTTTCCAAAAATTTCATGCGCACCTGTTTCAAATATTTTTGATCTTGCGAATAAATAGCCACGTAATCATCCTGGGCTTCGAAGTAGTCGATCGTATCCAGATCTAGAATTACAATTTTGCTACCGAGACGAATGACGATCCTATCGAGCTCGTCAATCGAATTTCTGTGTTCGTCTACGAGATTACTTACTATCTCTTTACGGTTATCATTTTTGCTCTGCAGTTTTTCGGTAATTTTTTCAATGGCAGAATCAAAGCGATCTTGGGAGTACGGCTTTAACAGATAGTCCACGGCATTATTCTCAAATGCTTTAATGGCAAATTCATCGTAGGCCGTGCTAAAAACTATAATCGGCGGTTCATCCAAAAGTTCGAGCATTTCGAAACCTGTAAGTTTCGGCATTTGGATGTCTAAAAAGACAACATCTGGTTTTTCTTCATGTATCACTTTCACACCCTCAAATCCATTTTGGCACTCCCCAATCAGTTCAAAAACGGAATGAGGTTTTAAGTAAGCCTTGATGATATCCCGGGCCAGCTTCTCGTCGTCGATGATCAATACTCTCTTCATGAATTTTTCTCTTGGGGTATAAGTAGTTTTACGGTAAACTGGTGTTGTTCCTTTTCAATAGTGACAAGGTCGGAAATTCCGTAGATAAGCTCCAGCCGGTTTCGTATATTTTTTAATCCTATGCCCTTTCCCTTTTGAGGTATAGACTCTGAATCGTAGCCGTTGGATATGCTAATGTGTAAGTTACCATCGTCACAATGGCAGTTTGTTTTAATGGTAACACCTTCTAATTGCTCGTATACACCGTATTTAATCGCATTTTCGTAAAGTGGTTGCAAGATCATGTTGGGAACGGTCATGCTTTCACACTTTCCGTCAAAGGCATTTTCTAATTGAAGTCGCTCCCCAAACCTTACCTTTTCAATGTCGAGGTACAGTTCCATACGTTTTATTTCGTCTTTAATGCTTTGAAGCCCTTCGCTACCCTTTCCTAAGGACGATCGAAAAAAATCAGAAAGTTTGATCACCATCTCACGGGCTTTCTCCGGCTCGGTGATGGTGAGCGAGCTGATAGAATTCAGGCTATTGAAAATAAAATGAGGATTGATCTGGAACTTAAGCATATCTAATTCTGATTGTTTTAAAAGGCCTTGAAGCTCGAGTTCTTCTGCCTCCTTCTCTCGTAGTTCACGGTTAGACTTTAAGAGATAGTAAATCATCACAATAACGGCCATTACCAAGGCGCCTATAAATATTCTCCAAGGTAAAGTGTCAGTAAGGAATTTCTGATACATGGAACTCGTGTCGATAAGATTGGCAAAACTGTAACTCCCGTAAGAAGCCATTGAAACACCTACAAGAACAGCAGTAATGAGGTTGAAAATGGGGCCTGTGTAGTTGCCGGATCTAGGTGATATGTATTGAACAATGTACCAAAACGCCATCCCCAAACCAGCTACGGGTAAATTATGTACCGCACTATCAAGCACAGAAATATACAGCGAGAAGCCAAAAACAAAATAGAGTAAAAAAGAATAGGCGGCCATAACGGCCACCCATGCGGAGCTATATAAAATAAGGGCTTTTCCTGAAAATGGATGTCGCACCAATCAGGCTAATTTAATGTCACCTCCTCCAAACATTACGAAGCCTTTTACCACCAGTACTTTGTTAGGTTCTGGCACCACCTGAACGGAGGATTTACGCTTATCAGAGAAACCACCTAATATCGAAAATACTTCTACTTGTACGGACCAATCGGCTGGAACACGAATTTCCGTGCCTCCGAAAAGAATGAATAAGTCCAATTCATGTCTTCCTTCAGCTAGGCGAGCATGACCGAGTTCAATATTTGATCCTCCAAAAATTGCCGTGATCTTTCCTCCTTTGAATTCCTGAGAATCTACCGTTCTGTCTCCTCCCCCGAAGACCGCGAAGTCGTTGATGTAGTCGACATCATTTTTTTTTTCAGAATTAAGTTTTGTCTGGTTTCTTCTCAGAATAAGCGAAGCACCGATAATGATCACGATAGCGGGCCAGAAAATATGCCATATGTCTCTAAAATTGATATAGTAATAATCATCGAGAATTAGAAAAACACCAATAACGGTGAAAATCAAACCCGCCTCAATTTTCCTTCGTACGAAAAGTAAGAAAAGCCCAATGACGGTAAATAGAGAGCCGAACGATATGATAACGTCACTTATATAGTAAGGTATAAGTCGTAAGTTATCGAGTAACCAAACGGATCCTATAGCTACTATCAATATTCCTAACCAAAGTCTTTTATCGCTCGTTTTTTTATCTTCCATGACCTTTTTGCTTTGTTAATTAACTTATACCCGATAGAGCAAGACTAGTTGTGTCAGGTCGGTGAATGCCGGATGGGCATCGGTAAATGGCGAATCTTTCCAGGGGGATGTAGACTACAAAAGTTTTTGAAACTTTTGTAGTCTAAAGCCAAGTATTAGAGTTGCCCCTTTTCAGCGGCCTTTTTCATTTTCTCATTGGCGTAAATGGCCACCTCAACCCTGCGGTTAGCCTGCCGTCCTGCTTCTGAAGTATTAGCTTCCAAAGGTTGTGATTCGCCATAGCCTATGGATGTCATTCTACTAGCCACCACGCCGCTCTGAATTAAAATACGTTTCACGGACTCAGCTCTTTTCTCAGAAAGTGTTTGATTGTACTCGTCAGAACCGGTATCATCCGTATGTCCTTCAATAAGGATATCCGTATCTTCGTATTTATTCAACACCGCTGAAAGATCACTTAAATTGCCCTGACTTGACGACCTGACCGAAGATGAATTGACATCAAATTGCAACCCCTCGTTAAAGGTAATGAGGATGCCTTCGCCTACGCGTTGTACCGTTGCTCCTTCAAGGTCATTTTGAAGTTCTGCAACTTGCTTATCCATTCTTCTGCCAATCAAGGCACCGGCCGTACCGCCCACTGCAGCTCCTATGATAGCACCTACCGCAGTGTTACCTGCTTTGTGTCCTATGAGAGCTCCTAATGCTCCTCCGCCAGCAGCGCCAATGGCTCCGCCCTTAGCCGTGTTACTTACCTGGCATGAAGAAATTAACATAGCGCCAACTAGTGTTAAGACCGTAAATTTTAATGTGAATGTGTTTTTCATTATGCTATTTGATTATCAATCAAAGCTACGGCGAAATTTGCATTAGATACTTTAGGTAGTCATTATTAATCTTCTATTTCTACAATCATTTCAATCTCCACCGCAATGTTTGAAGGAAGAGATACCATTCCTACTGCCGAACGGGCATGCTTCCCTTTCTCTCCAAAAACCTCAACTAACAAA
>JBCCIX010000342.1:0-5158 GCA_039028075.1 Bacteroidota bacterium
TATTTTGAAATTTTTCCTTCTGATAGCTTAATAAGATGCTTCTTCCTATTTTCCGGATCAGCATGACGCTGAAAAAAAAGATTGATTTCAACATATATCCGTCCGAAAATATGATTTGAAACTTTTGTCGTGTACCGTGATTTTCTTTTTATAAAGTTCAATATTTAATAGGATAGATGATAAGTAAAAAGCGATTAATGTATATAGTATTGGTACTAAAAACCAATCTATACTTATTGATTTATACAAAACACCTACAAGTGGTACAGACTATTGATTTACGTAACTTCTAACGTCATTGATCATAGCCAGCTTATTTAACCCTGGAATCTAGAATAGCATAAAAATATACAACTGCATTATCAGTGCAAACCCCGTTGCAATAGCAAAAGTTAACTTATTATGACTATTTTTATTAGTGACATAATAACCTGTCAATAAAAGAAATACAATAGGTATCAAATAGACAAATACGCGATAAACGCTCAAAGCGGGTTCAAGGTCTACAGTTTCCTGGGGTAAATCAAAGCGTGCGTAAAGTAGTGTACCAAGAATAGGTGTAGATGTGATTTGAGCTTCCTTCAGGCCAGTGAGGGCCCTACTTTCATAAATGTCTGCCCTCAACCTAACTTCTGAAAATTGAAAGTCATTGTATCTATAGGTTGAACGGCCATATCGGCTAGTTTCAATCACCTTATAAACCCCTGTCAATGATTGTTTATCCACATTGCTTGGTAAGAGGTAATCTACGATCAGTAGTAGATTAAATAGGGTGATTATTAACGCAAGGTAATTGTAGAAGCCGTAGACCTTAAAAAGGATTTTTCTCTGCTCTTCCTCTGCCTCTCTGGCTTTTTCGAAGGCATAGGCCCTTGCGCGCTCCTTCCACTCCTCGTAGGGATTGGGCGTTGCTGTTTGGTTATAAGATGGTATTGGTTTTGGAATAGGTTGTGTTCCTGCCTCGAGTAAGAACTTGTAGGCCTCGTGAACTTCAATGAATTTTTGTTTGGCTAAACCCGACTTGTTGATATCCGGATGATATTTTTTGGCAAGTTTTCTAAAGGCATTTTTTA
Source organism: Bacteroidota bacterium (assembly GCA_039028075.1). GTDB lineage: Bacteria > Bacteroidota > Bacteroidia > Cytophagales > Cyclobacteriaceae > Fulvivirga. The sequence goes on from JBCCIX010000342.1 coordinate 1,074, forward strand.
CTTCTTCCGAGCTAGCACCTCTTCGTAAACCTAATACCTCTAAATAGTGATCCACCATCTTACCGCACCTACTGCTATTAGAGTAAGATTTTGCTGCTAACTTCAGGCATTTGCTTAAGCTTGTTCATAAGCGCGTTGCTTGGGTTTATTTTGTACGTTCTGGACATCAAGTCAACCGCTATTCCATCGGAAGGATCAACTAATCTCATTTGAAATGAACATTCGCCTTTGAATTCTTTGCATATACTTTCCATTTGTTCGATTAGGCGTTCTGAAACGTCACTAAGCGCCAAATTTATCACGACTCCCTTCGTCTTTTTGTCTCTGAGGTCGTTCAGTAAGTCAATATTCCGTATTTTGAATTCTAAGCGGTTATCGCCCCATTTTTGTTCGACCACGGTACCCTCAATAAAGAGAAACCAACCCTGCATCAGATACTCTTTGAATTTGATGTAATCTTCTCCAAACAAAAAGAAAGTAAAATTTCCGTTGTAGTCTTCCACAGTCAGTGTACCAAAAGGTTTTCCTCCTTTGGTGGTGCGGTGAGCAAAAGAGGAAACAATACCGGCTAGGCGAATCTCTTTACCTTGTAGCGCCGTGAGATCATTCATGGCGGTGAGCTCAGTATTACAGAAACTGTCAATTTCAAACTTAAATTTATCCAGTGGGTGTCCTGAGATGTAAAGTCCCACAACTTCTTTCTCAATATTCAGTTTTTCAATGTCTCCAAACGGTTCGATCGGATTGATGGAGGGTTTTGGAGTATCCATGCCATTACCCCCACCAAATAGTGAGGCTTGAGCGCTTTCTGCTTCCAGTTGCATTTTATTGGCGTACTTGATCACTTTCTCTATCAGCGTTTGATCTCCTTCCGAAGCGTGTAGATACTGCCTTCGGTGATATGCTTCAAAACAGTCGAAAGCTCCGGACATGGCTAAACATTCAAAGGTCTTCTTATTCACCTGTCGCAGGTTCACGCGCTCGGCAAACTCAAAAATATCCTTGAAAGGACCATTCGCTTTCCTTTCCGCAATGATCGCCTCTACAGCTGCTTCACCTGACCCTTTGATGGCGCCCAAACCGAACCTGATTTCACCCTCTTTGTTTACGGCGAAGTCCTTGTAGGATTCATTTACGTGTGGTCCCAGCACCTTTATATCCAGGTTTCTGCATTCTTCCATAAAGAAGGTAACCTTATCTATCTGACTTTGATTATGTGTCAATACTGAGGCCATATATTCCGCAGGATAGTGCGCTTTTAAATAGGCAGTTTGATAGGCAACCAAGGAGTAACACGTGGAATGTGATTTGTTAAACGCATAAGCAGCAAAGGCCTCCCAGTCTTTCCACACTTTCTCCAATATTTCAGCATCATGCCCGCGTTCTTTACCGCCGTCAATGAATTTAGGCTTCAACTTTTCCAGTAAGGCAAAGATCTTTTTACCCATGGCTTTTCTAAGTACATCGGCATCGCCTTTAGAAAAGCCTGCCAGCTTCTGCGATAAAAGCATTACCTGCTCCTGATAAACCGTAATGCCATAAGTTTCAGCTAGGTATTCCTCCATGTCTACTATATCGTAGCTAATTTCCTCATCACCGTGTTTTCTGGCAATAAAGTTGGGTATGTATTCCATAGGCCCGGGACGGTACAGCGCATTCATAGCGATTAGGTCCTCAAACTTATCTGGTTTAAGGCCTCTGAGGTGCTTTTGCATTCCCGGAGATTCGAATTGAAACGTACCATTGGTAAGGCCTTTTTGATACAGCTCGTAGGTGATCTGATCATCCAAAGGGATCTTGTCCATGTCAATTTCAACCCCATGGCGGGCCTTAATAATCTTTAAAGCCGACTTGATAATGGTGAGCGTCTTAAGGCCTAAGAAGTCCATTTTCAACATCCCGGCATTCTCAACCACACTATTGTCAAATTGAGTTACCAGCATTTCACTGTCTCGGGCGGTGGAGACAGGGACGAACTTGGTTAGGTCATCCGGAGTGATAATAACACCACATGCATGTGTACCTGTATTACGTACAGAGCCTTCCAGTATCTTGGCTTGGTTCAGTACCTTAGCTTTAAGGTCGCTTCCCTTTCTGATTTCTTCCAGGTCCCTTACTTCTTTGAACGCTTTGTCTAATGTGGTGCCCGGCTTTTCTGGTACTAACTTTGCCAAATCGTTAGCCTCCATTAGGGGTAACTCCATTACCCGTGCTGCGTCACGGATACTGGATTTGGCAGCCATGGTGCCGTAGGTTATGATCTGGGCTACCTGGTTTTTTCCGTACTTGTCAATTACGTATTGAATTACTTTGTCGCGCCCTTCGTCATCGAAATCAATGTCAATATCAGGTAGCGACACCCGGTCCGGGTTGAGAAAACGCTCGAATAGGAGGTCATACGCTATTGGGTCTACATTCGTAATTCCTATGCAGTAGGCTACGGCACTACCAGCGGCAGAACCTCTGCCCGGACCCACTGAAACACCCATTTCCCGGGCTTTTCTTGTGAAATCCTGTACAATAAGGAAGTATCCAGGGTAGCCGGTATTAGCAATGGTCTCCAGCTCAAAATCAATGCGTTCTGTTATTTCGCCGGTCAAGGCATCATACCGCTGTTTTGCTCCTTCATACGTGAGATGACGTAGATAGGCATTCTCTCCGCGCTTTCCTCCATCCCTTTTATCTTCAGGATCTTTGAATTCATCAGGTATATTAAAAGCAGGTAGCAGCACGTCCCGGTCAAGCTTGTACTCCTCAATTTTTTCAATGAGTTCGGTAAGATTAGTGATAGCTTCTGGAACATCACTAAATAACATCTTCATCTCATCCTGGGATTTGAAATAGTATTCATTATTTGGAAATCCAAACCTAAATCCCCTGCCGCGTCCAATGGGTGTGGATTTCATTTCCCCTTCTTTTACGCATAACAGCACATCATGCGCCTCAGAATCCTGCTGATTAAGATAATAGACATCATTCGCGGCTAAAACTTTAACATTGTACTTTTTCGCAAAATCAAGAAGAACATCGTTCACCCGGTTTTCTTCTTCTAAATTATGGCGAATAAGTTCTATGTAGAAGTCTTCTTTGAATACTTCAAGGTGCCATTGAAACGCTTCTTCTGCTTGGTGTTCTCCGACGTTAAGGATCAAAAAGGGGATTTCGGAATACAATCCGCCTGTTAAGGCAATAACACCTTCCGAATATTGGCTAATTAGCTCTTTATCAATCCTGGGATAAATACCATACAGCCCTTCGGTATAACCCAATGAACTCAGTTTTGCAAGATTGTGATAGCCTGTCTTATTCTTTGCGAGCAAGAGCTGGTTGTACCGTTTATCGGGATTGTCCTTAGTGAATTTAAGTTTTAACCTCTCTTCCGCCACGTAGAATTCACAACCTACGATCGGTTTGATTTCATTGTTAATAGCTTCACGCACAAATTTAAAGGCACCAAACATGTTCCCAAGGTCAGTAAGCGCTACGGCAGGCATTTCATATTCCTTGGCTTTCGCTATGAGTCCCTTGATATTTGGTACTGCCTGAAGTACGGAGTATTGTGAATGGACATGAAGGTGAACGAACGGTTCTGCTATATTTTGAGCCGCCATCCGATCTCCACCGAGATCTTTAGATGTTGATTTGTCCTGTTTGGCAAAATTTGCATCGTCAAGCTTGGGCGGCTCATAGGTAATATCGGCAAGTGTGGTATCGTCTAGAGGTTGTACCACTTTTTCCTGTATCAACCCGAAGAAAGCTTTTGAAGTGGCATCTACGTCATAAGCTGCGTCATGCGCATCGTTAAACGGTTCACCAAATAGTTTCTCGTAAAGTTCTATGAGCTTGGGGGACTTTAGCTTTCCTCCAATACCTCCGGCCAGTTGACAATATTCTTTTGAGACCTCAGCGGTATCGATTTGTGGGAATTCCTGAAGTTCATTACTCTTTGATTCATTATTAACACGGACAAATTCTGCCCCTACGATCCGGTTATCGAAGTCAATATTATGCCCTACTACCGTTTTCGATTTGGCCAGATCTTCAGAAAAACGATTGAGGACAGCTTTCAACTCATGCCCTTCCAA
>JBCCIX010000343.1:0-5141 GCA_039028075.1 Bacteroidota bacterium
ATGTACTTGGGCTAACTCATCAACTGTCTTTAACCTACAACCTATTCGACTAGCTAGAATCATAGTAGTGATCACTTTTACGGCATTGAACTGCCCCTGTGCGGCGCAAGCCGATTCACCTACCGCACAAGTGGAAAGAGTGATAGAGGAGATCTTTCAAAATCAGGATCAAGATGTGAATTACGAAGAGTTGTACGAGGTACTCTTACTGTACCTGACCTCGCCAATAAGTATAAACAAGGCTTCCAAAAATGAGATAGAGTCGCTGTACATTTTAAATCAAAAGCAGCTTTATGCCTTATTTGATTACATGGAAAAGCACGGTCCTTTAATTTCCAGGTATGAATTACAAGCCGTACCTGGTTTAGATTTAAGAACTATCAGGCGCTTAGTCCCCTTCTTACGTTTCGATGAACCGAGTCCCAGAGAAGCTTTCAGAGGGCTGCCGAGACGCATTTGGACCGAACCAAATAATTATCTTTTACTTCGCTACGAGAGGGTGTTAGAAAAAAGAAGAGGCTTTCACCAGTCGACAAATGATCCATCTTCCGGGTATTTAGGCAATGCCGACAAACTCTACGCAAGGTTCAGAACTAGTCATACTAGGGATTTTAGTCTTGGATTTACTATAGAAAAGGACGCGGGTGAGATTTTGTCGTTGAATAGCGATCAAGTGGGCTTTGACTTCACTAGTTACCACTTACAAATTGTGAATAAAGGAAAGCTAAAAAACCTGATAGTGGGTGATTTCCAACTCCAATACGGCCAGAGCCTGGTTTTCGGGGCTGGCTTTAACATTGGCAAAGGAGCTGAAACGATTACTACTACACGCAGAATCAACTTAGGTGGCCTACCATATACGTCTGTAACGGAAACAAACTTTTTTCGAGGAGCGCTAAGCACGTTACAGCTCAGCAAGAGAATAACCGGTACTGTCTTTTATTCATCACTTGATCAGGATGCACGCATAATCAATGACAGTACAGCTATGAACTCTACTTTTATGCGATCCATTCAGACTACTGGACTTCACCGAACGCCGAGCGAGCGCGAAGCCAGAAATAGCTTTACCGAAAAAAATTACGGAGCCAATTTTCAGTATACCGCTAAAGGTCTGGAGGCTGGCATGAATATGCTCAGAACCAACTATTCTGTCCCTCTAGTGAGAGATGACGGCATCGAGAACTCCAATCGCTTCTCTGGAAGTAATAATACTGTAATGAGCATATACGCCCAGTATCGTAAGTTTAATTACGTTATATTCTCCGAGGTGGCACGATCATCAACTGGCATAGGAAGCCTGATCGGCTTAACCGGAAATTTAAGTAAGAATTCGGAGATTTCTTTTGTGGCTCGAAAGTATGGAAACGGGTTTCACTCCTTTTACGGATCCGGTTTTGGAGAATCAGCAAGAAATAGCGGCGAGCAAGGAATTTATTTTGGCCTAAAACACTCTTTTGACCAAAGATTATTCTTAACTGTTTATTTTGACGGATTTAAATTCACTGATATTCGATCCAATATCAGTCGGCCGAGCTTTGGGTACGAGTACTTATCCCGATTGACCTTTACACCAAACAAGCGAACGTTGTGCTACGCCCAATTCAGGCAACAATCCAAAGCTGACAATATCACGGCAGCAGACCTTAACGGGAATATCCGGCGAGCGGATGATCAGGTCAGAAGTAACTATTTGATAAACCTTGACTACGATATAGCCGAAAGTGTAAGCATTAAATCAAGAGTGCAAGGAAGTTTTCAAACGTTTAATAACGAATTTTCTCAAGGGTTTGCGTTGGTTCAAGATCTTAATTTTAGCTACCGAAGATGGCAGTTCAGTGGGAGAGTGGCTCTTTTTGACACAGAAAATTTTGATAATCGCCAATACATTTACGAACGGGATGTACTTTATGCTTTTTCGATACCAGCGCTTAGCGGGCGTGGACTTCGTAGCTACTTGGTGGTAAAATGTAAAGTTAATCGAAACCTCGATTTCTGGTTTAAATATGCGCGTTCCTCCTTTTCGGATAGAAAAACAGTGGGAAGTGGGCTGGAAGAAATTGATGATAATAAAAGAACCATAATAAGGGTACAGTCAAGAATTAAGTTTTAGACTCACGTAGATATTGAATCATGAGTTTAGCTGCATTCTCACTGGCTGAACCAATATCGAGTGTAGAGTAAAGTTCGTCGTAACGTCTAAGAATATCTTGCCGGTAGTCACAATTACTCATTAACTCTTTCAACTCTGCAATTACATTATCGGCAGTAAACTGATTTTGGATCAATTCTTTTACCACTGGCTTCCCAACGATCAAATTCACAAGTGAGATATAATCAACTTTGATTAAGCTCTTTGCGATCCAATAACTTATTGTACTCGTAGCATAGGTCACTACCTGCGGAACCTTGAGAAGCGCTGTCTCTAAGGTTGCCGTACCTGAAGTCACGACCGCTGCTCTCGCATTTGCCAGGATGTCATAGGTATTTCCTTTTATCAATCTAAGATTGGCCAAACCCTGAACAACAGAATACAGTTTTACATCGACGCTATCTACCGTAGCCAGAAGAAACTGAACATTCTCCAGTCTCTCCACCACTTTCTTTAATATAGGTAGACTGTGCGACAACTCTTGAGGTCTACTACCAGGTAAAAGAGATACATACTCACCATCTTCTACTTGGTTAGTATCATACCCTTTTACTGCATCCAAAACCGGATTGCCCACGTAATCTACCCGCCAATTAAATTTTTGATAAAATTCTACCTCGAAAGGGAGAATGACGAACATGCGATCTACAGTTGCCTTAAGCTTCCGTGCCCGTCTCGTATTCCAAGCCCAGACCTTAGGTGAAATGTAGTAAAACGTTCTAACCCTATTTCTTTTACAAAACCGGGCTATTTTCATATTGAAACCACCATAATCGATCAGAATAACTACATCAGGTCGATAGTCCAATATATCGTTTTTGCACTGTTTCAGTAATCTTTTGATCGTTGTCAGGTTACTAAGGACCTCAAGGAATCCCATAAAGGCCATTTGGTCATAATGCTGTACAACCGTCATTCCCGCAGAGCCCATCTCACCGCCACCATAACCTCTGAACTGTGCATCTTTATCTTTGTCCTTTAGCTTGCTGATAAGATTGCTTCCATGGAGGTCTCCGGACCTTTCTCCTGCGATTAAGTAATACTTCATTTACCCGAAGTACTCAACAAAGTTGCGAGGCGTTTCATAGAGCTTTACAGAATGTAGCTTTGCCGTAGCAGAAACGGTCGGCAGCGTTTCATCCAAGATATTCCATATTTCAATGGCCATGTTCTCGGTACTTGCCATCTTCCCCTGCATAACTTCCACATCCAAATTCAGATTTTTATGGTCAAAAACCTGAATGACTTCTGAACGAATCAACGTACTTAGTTTCTTTAAATCAACCACAAAGCCTGTTTCCTCATCGGGGAGTCCTTTTACGGTAACAATAAGTTCGAAGTTGTGACCATGCCAGTTTTCATTAGCGCAAGGGCCAAAAACCTTTTCATTCTTTTCTTTGGACCAAGAAGGGTTATATAATTTGTGAGCCGCATTAAAATGCTCGTGCCGACTTACGTAGATCATTCATTTTCATCCTTTGCGCAAAGATAGATAACATTTTCATTGGAACTATATTGCATTATAAGTACGTTTACTGACATAATAATGACAGAAAAATGGAATATGTTCAGTATACGGAATTCAGGAATAATTCAAAATATTATATTGAACGCCTTGATGGCACAGACGGGCTTATCATTGTAAGAAGAGGTAAACCTGTTGCAAAAGTTCTGCCTTTTGACGCTAATCCGGCAAAATCCATACCTATCTGGAAACGAAATATCAAAGCTCTTACGATCAAAAATGCGCCTGATAGCACATCACTTCTTCGAGAAATGAGGGATGAGGGATGAGGAATGATCTATTTTTTTGATTCTTCAGCGCTTCTTAAGAGATACTTCAATGAAAACGGTTCAGCTGCGGTAGGGCAGCTTATTAATGTATGCAGTGACATTTACATATCTGACATTACTAAAATTGAATGCATTTCCGTATTGCGGAGATACTATTATGACCGGAAGATTACAAAAGAACAGTATATTGAATTCAAAAATTTGATGTTGGAAGAATTTACACATTTTAAAAATATAGAAGTTGATTCTCACCTTATATATAGCGCCATAGACTTTTTAGACGATCGATATTTAAAATCATTGGATTGTATCCAATTTGTATCTTTTAGTACCCATGTGGAGAAGTTTAGTGCACTGGTATCCTGTGATAATCGCCTTAACCAAATGGCTTACTCATTAAATCTTACCGTATTAAACCCTCTAGAAATATGATCGTAGTTACCGGAGCTGCAGGTTTTATTGGAAGCAGGCTAATCAACAAGCTGAACCAAGAGAATTTCAACTATATCATTGCGGTTGATAAGTTTGATAACAAGCAGAAAAACAAGAACCTCGAAGGGCTAAAAATCCTCGAAAGGGTAGATCGAGATGAATTCATGAACTGGCTAAACACTAATTATGAAGAAGTGGAGTTCATTTTTCACATTGGCGCCAAGACGGACACTACACTTTTTGATGTAGATCTATTGACTCGTTTAAACACAGCATACACCAAAGACATCTGGCGTTATTGCATTCAGTATCAAATCCCGTTAGTTTATGCCTCCAGTGCCGCTACCTACGGGCTGGGAGAAAACGGCTACAAGGACGACGAATCGATGATCCCAAAACTTAAGCCACTAAATCCTTACGGTCAGTCAAAACAAGATTTCGATCTATGGGCACTAGAGCAGGAAGAGAAACCTTTTTACTGGGCCGGCCTCAAGTTTTTCAATGTTTACGGGCCAAACGAGTATCATAAGGGTCGTATGGCCTCTGTGGTTTGGCATGCCTATAACCAAATAAAAGAGACGGGCAAAATGAAGTTATTCCGCTCTCATCACCCTGATTTTAAAGATGGTGAACAAAAGCGGGATTTCATATACGTAGATGATGTAGTGGATGTCTGCTATTGGTTAATGCACCACCGAAAAAACTCAGGTATTTACAATCTCGGCAGCGGAACAGCCCGAACATTTTTAGATCTTACGAAAGC
>JBCCIX010000344.1:0-5140 GCA_039028075.1 Bacteroidota bacterium
AATTGTTAAGTAAATATGAAACTATAACCCGTTTAGTCCTAACCGTAAACGAATCGCACCTTTAAAGTCTTCGTCACTGTTGTAGCCGGTCACAAAATCTACACGGAAGGCTTTCAGGATATTTTCGAGACCCACGGAAAATTCATAGTGTTCCCTGTTGCCTTGAAGAAGCAGCATGTTAATACCACCCACTGCCTGAAACTTTGTTCTACGGAGCAATGGGATTTTGTTGGTAATGAAACCATTCCCGTGATATTCGATATGGCCTTCGAAAAAACCTTCCGTGGTGCTGAAGGTATAATAGTCCAATAGCTGAAACCGATCCAGTGGCGCTCTGTTCTGGCCAAAGGGTTCTGTGAAGTTGATAAAGATGGTTTGGTTGCCATTGAAATGCTTATGATCAATAAACTCCACTTCGTTGGTGTTTAGAAATTTCCCTACTCCTGCGTCGTACGAGAATTTACCATAAAGCCCCAAGTCTACGTTGTCGCCTATATTCGCGAAGGCAAAATCATAATCAATATCGCTGCCAAAAACCGGGAGGCCTTTTTTGTAGTTCAAGGTGAACTTGGGATATTTAGAACCCATGGGTACTTTGCCATTGGGCCTTGAAATATACTTTTGTTTGATATAGAATTTGAATTCCAGATCGAGCATTAGCGCCTGGTGACGCTGAAAGGGGAGGTCGAAGTTTAGCGGATCTGTGGGATCATTGGAAGTGTAAATGTCCCCATCTTCTACATCTTCATCCCTGAATGAAAAGTTAGTGGTATTCACCAAGGGTTGTCGGTCTTCGTAGGTTAACAAGCCATTGAAATAGATACCATTACTCAGTTCCTGCTTGTATCTAAAACTACCGAAGTGTTGCCCGTAAAGCTTCATGTAGTTTTCGCGAAACGCCAGCGAATAAAACGTATTGATGATCGGATAAATCGGCTCTGCGTTGTTGACCTGGGTGATGAACCGGCCACCTTCTATGGTAATGGATTGATGCTTCTGCCGATTCATGGTCCAGAACAGTGAACTTTTAAAGTTAAAACGCTCATTTGAAAACCCGTACCGGAAAGAGTTGACCCAGCGGATGTTGCGGTCATAAGCCCTGCCTTTACGGTAACGGAATCTGAAATCGAGGTTGAGTCCCTCCACTGTATTAAAGTTGACCATGTCAAAGAGTGCGTTCGTCGAAAAGGTTTCCTGGGTATACCGTTTGTAGTACCAAAACCCATCGAATAAATCTTGCCACGATGTTTTGTTCTCAGCCCGGTCCAGTGAGTCTAAGTAGGCTTTGGATTGCTTTTTCAATTCTGTTTCCTGCTTCGATCGGTAGTAGCTGATCTCATCGGCCGTGAGGACTACCGGTCGGTTATTCATCCAGTACGTCGTATCCCGTTGGTTGGCGCTCTTTTCGATTTTAAAAATTTCATTGTTAAAAAACTTAGGTGGAAAATCAGGGTTGAGTTCATAGTTAGAGTAGTTGATAATATTGGCGCCGGATATGCCAAAACCGAATATCGACAGGTGTACATAAAATTTTACGGTAAGTGGCAACCAGATAGAATCGGTAACGGCTATATAATTCTGCTCCAGTGTAAACTTGTCGAATACTTCAATTTGGTTGTCTTCTAGGTTTAGGTCTACTGCGGTAATACGCCATGAGTCTTCGGCGATGTAGATATAGCCGTTAAAAACCGGGTCGTTCTTTCTGCGAGGAATTACCTTGATCTTATTCACGAGAATGGTAATTCCAAAAGCATCCTTTTCTTCTTTGATGCCAATGTACTCGTATTGATAAAACAGCAAAGCATTTCCGGCAATGGGGGAGACAAAACCCCGTTCGCTCAGCCCTTTGATTAGAATTAAGTTTTTATAAAAGTTAAATTCCTGTCCACCTGCGCGGTTCCAACTGTAGCCCTGACTGTTCCCAGCTATTTTGGACGAGATCATAACCTCCTTAATGTTATCCGGTTTTTTGCGGTGTAAAATCGCCTCAGATTCCGACAAATAGATTAGCCCCAGATCTGACGAATCTGGCATTTCATTTTTTGGAATGAAGAAGGGTCTTTTTTCAGGTATCTCGTCAAAGCGGTTATCCGCTCTCATGTAGACCTGAGCAGAAAAACTTTCAGCTTGATTTAGATAATCTTTTCTTTTGGCTTGAGCAGCTTTAATAACGGCATACGCCGGGTCTTTATAGTCACTTCGAATTTCTACGGTTTTCAATAATAAACTCTCCGTATTCAGGGTGACATCCAATGATAAATTATCCGATAACTCAATGGACTCCTCGTGTTGTTCAAAGCCTACATGTCTGAAAACGAATGAATACGGGCCATTTTTAAGTTCCAAAGCATATTCTCCCTTGTAGTTGGTAGTGGTACCATTAGAAGTATTTTTGATGACAACATTGACATAAGGCATAGGTTCACCCGACTTATCACGAACGATTCCTGAGATACGGGAAAAATCAGATTTAATACCCAGGGTTTTAAGGATGAAAGCCTGTTCAAAAGCGGCTTGCTGGATACCACTATATCTCCCTGATGTAAGTCCATGTCCTCCTGACATATTCATTTTCAAGAGCAGCATGTTGCTGTCTGTTTTGTGCTCCCGCATTTTGGCCACGAACTTTGGTGCTTCCCAAAAAGCAACGTTGATATCGTTATAACCTCCCTGTACCAGTATATTGGGATAATCTGTCGCCTTGATATTATCGTAAGGCGAGTAAAGTTTCATATAATCATACACCTCTTTGTTGTAAGGATCGCCCCACTCATAAGACTCCAAAGCAGCTACAGGAATAGAAAGATCCGATTGCGTGTTGATCACATCTAAAAAAGGCACATTAATTATTGCTCCTTTGTAGAGGTCCGGACGCATGGTGACTGCAGCACCTACTAACAATCCTCCCGAACTCGCGCCCTGACAAATCAATTTATCAGAGCTGGTATAACCTTCGGAGATCAGATGCTCGCTTACTGAAATGAAATCGGTAAAGGTGTTTATAGTCTTCAAATACCGACCTTCCTGATGCCATTGATAGCCCATTTCGCCGCCACCACGAACATGTGCGATGGCGTAGATGATTCCCCGGTCCAATAAGCTTAAGGTTTGATAATTAAAATAGGGGTTCTCTGAAACACCAAAGGCCCCGTACCCATTCAGATACAATGGATTAGACCCGTCTTTGACCAATCCCTTTTTATATACTAAGGAAACCGGAATGCGGGTACCGTCTTCTGCCCGGGCCCAAATGCGTTCACTTGTATAATCCGTTGGGGTATAATTCGCTACTTTTTGCTGTTTGAGAATCGTCAGTTTTTGCGTTTCTAGGTCGTATTCATAAGTCGTGTTGGGTTGTGTAAATGATGTGTAGTTGAAACGGAATTGCTTGTTCAAATAGTCAGGATTTGAGCCAATACTGATGCTGTAGGTTTCATCCGGGAAGTCGATGATCGAGCTGGCTTTAAAGTTGAGCTGGCCGTTGACTTTTGGAATAACACGGAATTTTTGCAGACCTTCCTCTCGATACAACAGTATCAGGTAGTTTTCAAACAGGGCATAACTCTCGATAGGCTTTTGTTCATGCCCGGGCACGAGGGTCTTTAGCTCAGCGTTCTTTTGATCGATGGAGATTGTCTTGATCGCTCCGTTGTAGTCGGGGGCAGTATTGCTATCGTTGTAGAATAATACAAACTCATTTTGATTAGTGTAATGCTCGGGCACATACCTTACCCCGGCCTCACGTTTTTTTATCAGGTGCCATTTTTTCTCGGTGAAGTCAACACTTCGATATCGGCATTCCGTAGCTATAGTGGAGGCCGATATCATAAAGATGTATTTTTTTGATAGTGACGTATAGACAGAGACACTGTACGTAGAATCCCTTTCCTCGTATACCATTTTGTCGCTGGTAATTGGGGAATCAATCTTATGTTGAAATACTTTATTACCTCGATTTGTGCTGTCTACAGCTGAGTAGAAAATGGTTTGATTGTCGCTCGCCCAGGCGAATTGACCGGTTTCGTGGATTTCATCATCAATCTCAGCCCCGGTTTTTAAATTCTTTATGTAAATGCTGCCTTTTCCCGAGCCTACAAAATCTACCGAGTAGGCGAGTAACTCCTGATTAGGACTAACAGAGAGTTGGACTAACCTGGCGTAAGAGCTTTTTTCCGCCACCTGGTTCATGTCTAGCAATACCTCTTCCTGAGCACCATTTTTATCCTTTTTGCGACAGTATAGACTAAAATTTTTACCGGTCTCGCGTCGGGTATAGTAGAAGTAATCCCCAATCTTTTGTGGAATGGAGATGTCTTCAGCCGGCAATCGATCTTTCATCTCCTGGTATAACCTGCGTTGAAAGATTTCGGTATCTTTCATAACTCTACTCGTATAACCGTTCTCTGCCGAGAGGTAGTTAATGACATCGGCCTCTTTCTTTTGGCGAAGCCAGTAGTAGTTATCTAAAAGGGTGTCTCCGTGAAAGACAGTATACCGTGCTACTTTTTTGGCCTTGGGAGGTTCAGGCCATTCAGAAATGGACTCTGTGGATTGAGTAATACCCGGAACCTGAAAGTAAAAAATTAATACAACTAATCCGCTAAGCCTTGGCATTCCGAATATTGGGTAGTATGATAGTTAAAAGTTAGCCAAGAAAGGCGAAGCTTAAAAGGGTGTAACGTAAAGCGAAGCACAGTGGTTGGAACGATAGTTTAACAAATAAATTGTCGTGATCCAGATTTGTATGATAATGTGACTTACAAGCTTATCTTCTAGTACACCAGGCGCAGGAATTTCAGAGTGATACGGCGGAATCATTTATTGGTCATGGATAGCTAAAATCGGTGAGATATTAACCGTCCTATTTATCAGCCTCAAAAGAATGAGCACGGTCATCATTACAAGAATGACAGTGGGAACCGCATAAAACCAAAATCCTAGCTCCATCCGTGAAGCATAATTATTGAGCCAGGCATTGACTGCCAGATACGCTAGTGGCAAACCAATAAGGTTGGACGCCACAATGAGATATAAAAAGTCTTTTAGAAGAAGAACGCTCAAGCCAAGACCCGAAGCTCCTAATATTTTTCGGATACCTACTTCCTTAAACTTTAGAGAAGAGATAACCATAAATATGCCG
>JBCCIX010000345.1:0-5120 GCA_039028075.1 Bacteroidota bacterium
ATTTTTTTGTGGTTTTTACTCTTGTACTTATAGTACTTCAGCCCATAGGAAATAACGAGATCCAGTTGAAGACTACCGGGCGTTTCCTCCAGCCTGGACCCAAAAGTTAGCTTATAAAATGAGTTCTTTTCCAAAGCAGATTGAGCAAAGCCGCTTTCCAAATGCAACAATAATAAAACCAGCACTGGCGCTGCTTTAACACCAGGTGGCCATATCATTTGCAAATGGTTAAAGATGGCTGACTATTTATATAAATAAATAATGATCTGGATCTGCTCGAAGGTACATTTTAATTTCTTCGCAATATAGCTCATAAGTAAAAGCACCTATTTTCCGGACGTATAAATGAGTGAAATCACGGATTTATAAAGATTTCTGAGCTACTAACTTTGCCCCACCAACCAACACAACTAGCTTTTAAATTACATCAGATATGAAAAAAAGTTTGGTTTTATGGCTGGTTCTGAGTTGCACTACGAGTTTCTCTCAAAACCTATATGTTGAAGATTTTCAAGATCTCGTTTCGGGAACTAGCATTGATAATGGTGCTTCCGGGTGGACGCGTGATTTGCGCAATGCTACACTAGGGGATCCTGATGATCATTTTGAAGTTCGTGTCAATAATGGATTGACCCTTTTTCAGGCGGTAGATGTTGATGGAGCTCCTGAATGGCAGTCAGATGTAATTGATATTTCAGGGCTGGCCCGTGTGCAAGTATTTGTCGATGTGGCCGAAGCAGGAGATTTAGAAAATAGCGATCTCATTAGACTCTATTATGTACTGGACGGTGTCAGGACGCAGTTTGCCATTTTTCGAAATGATTTTGGTAGTATTTTTCAAACGTCCTCTTCTCCGGTTTTATCGGGTAACACGCTCCAGGTAGTGGCACGAATAAGAAATAACGCTGATGACGAATTGATTGCCATAGACAACGTAGTAGTGACAGGTGTGGGAGGCACTTTGTTTTCAAGACAAACCGGAAATTGGAATGATCCTAATTCTTGGTCGTTGACAGGTTTTAATGGCGCTTCTTGTGGATGTTTTCCCGGCAGATCATCAACAGCCATTATTGGAGATAACCATGTTATTACCGTTAGTAGCGATATTGATATCCAGAATTTATCCATTCAAAATAGTGGCAGTTTATTATGGGGTGGAGCATTTGAATTGGACGTTTTTAATAATGGTGTAATTACAATAGACGAAGGAGGGTTGCTCGATGTTGGCACTAACACTAGCGCAGAATTCGATTTAGTAGAGACTAATGCGAATAATGATACTTTAGTTGTTAATGGCACTTTTCTTGGAGGTCGCCTTGATTTGAATGGATCTACTTCGTCTCTAACCATATCAGGCAGCGGGACTCTGGAGTTCGAGTCGTTAATTCTCGACGGGGATGATGAACTTCTAACTAATAATTTGAACGGTACGTTGAATATTAAAGGAAACGTAATCATTGATGGTAACACCTCCAGGATTGTAAACAACGAAAATATCCGGATTGGAGGTGACCTTATTTACTTTAATGTCGAAGGGGAAGACATCGTTAATGGTACATTTACAAATAATGGTAGTCTTAGCATTGATGGAGATCTCCTCGCCGCTGAGAATAGCTCCCTGTTCATAAATTCTGCAAATGCTATTCTTGAGTTAAATGATATTCAAACTTTTTTTGGAACAAGTTTCACGTTAAATAATTCCGGAACGATTGATCTTCTGGGGGATATCTCTCAGACTGATGCTAATGGAATCTTTAATAACCTTGACGGTGGTATCTGGAACTATGCCGGCACTACGCCGGATCCGGATATACAGTTGTTTGCCGATAATCCTTCAAATACCTTTCGTTACAATGGCGCAAATCAGACCATAATAACCCCAGTTGATGCGTACCACTCCTTGACTATTGGTGGTAATGGAATCAAATCAACGGCATCGGCGCTTGATATAAATGGGGATTTGACGTTTGAAAGTACTGGTGTTCTCGATATGAATGCAGGTCAGAATGACCTCTTTTTAGCTGGCAACTGGATAGAATCGGGAGACGTTGACGATCCGTTCGTGGAAGGGCAGAGACAGGTCATCCTGGATGGAGCGGGAAGTCAAAGCTTAGAGGCGGATACCCTTTTTGACGTGTCTGTAAATAAATCTGCCGGTGATGTAGTATTGAATAGGCCACTAGCGATGATCAATAGGCTTCTGATAAATTCGGCCACTGCCTTGGAAACCAATGACCAACTGACGCTTGTTTCTACTTCCGATGGAGAAACAGGTAACGGCAGCATTGGCACACTTGGCGCCGGGGCCTCAATAAGGGGTAATGTGGAAGTACAACGTTTTATGTCCGGGGAAGGTCGGATTTGGCGGTACTTGGCCAGCCCGGTGACCAATACCTCTGTAGCCTCTTGGCAAGACGATTTTCCGATCACCGGCGCATTCGATGACCCAAGTTCCGATGCTGTAGGAGGCATACCCATTCGTCCTAAAAGCCCTTCATTATACATCTACGATGAGGAGTCCCCAGGAGGCATTCAACAAGGATGGGTAAACTATCCCAGATCCGGAGTAGCGGCCTCTAATCCTGTAGAGGTAGGCACCGGCTATGCGGCTTTTGTTAGAGAGGCGAGTTCTTCAACTACGATTGAAGTTATTGGCCCGGTTTATCAAGGAGATTTTGACTTTAAGGTATCGTTCACAGACTCAGGCTCTCCCGACGATGGTTGGAATTTACTCGGGAACCCCTATCCTTCACCCATTGATTGGGCGGCTCCTGGTTGGACCAAATCAGGGCTCGCAGATGCCGTATATATCCGAGATAATGGTAATGCCACTGTGGCTACCTATGTTGACGGCGTAGGTACCAATGGAGGAACCGGAAGAATTGCAACTGGCCAGGCTTTTTGGGTTCAAACCATAGCGCCTAACCCAATTCTATCAATTTCCGAGATTTCGAAACCCTCCCAAGGAGCGACCTTTTTGAGGAAGGCTGCGGACGAAAGCTTAATGAGGATTACGCTTTCCGACGGAAAGCAAAGAGATGAGGCGGTTTTCAGATTTATAAAAGGTGCAACTCGAAGCTTTGAGCCGCAGTATGATGCTAGAAAACTTGAAAATCAAACATTCAACCTTAGCTTTCAAGAGGCCGATGAGAATTTAGTAATTCATTCCACCAGTGCTTTTAGCTGTGACGACACACTAAGACTACATCTCGCAAACGCTAAACCAGGTCCTTATCAACTCGACTTTTCAGGTGTCGAATCCTTTATTCCACGTTATGATATTACCTTACTAGATGCTTATGACAGCACTTGGTTTAATGTATCTGATAGTCTTAGTTACACTTTTGAAGTGTTCGATGCAGCTAGTTCTGAAGGTAGCAATCGCTTTTTACTTCTTTTTGCAAAGCGGAATGATATCGCATTCGATGTGACGGCTTCGAGAAGTTGTTTTGGCGGAAACATTGAGCTTCATATCCCTGATTCAAAAGATTTTGTAACCTACTCAGTTTATCATAAAGGCGATTTATTGGTTCAAAAAAACGGGAATGGTAAGAACCTACTTTTTGAAATTGATCCTGAAAAATTTACGGGACAAATTGTTGAATTTCAGGTTATTGGATCTGCCGAGCTATGTTCTGTGATAACCCAGGAAAAACGTATTTCTGTAGAGATTTCAAGTCCGGATTATATCCCTCGTCCGTTAAACAGTGTGAGCTGTGGGCCAGGACAGATAGAGTTTGACTTTGGGCATGATGAATACCGGGTTCGTTGGTACAAAGACGCGGGAGACATCTCATTTCTGGAAACTAATGCTTACTCCACCCGCTTTATTTCCGAGACGGATTCATTTTACGTGTCATTTGTGAATGATATGGGATGCGAATCTGCTCGCTCTTTGGTTAGAGTGAAGATTGAGGAATTGCCTCAGGCCACTCTAGAGCCCATGGGAGTTAATGTTTTGAAGACTTCGTATCTAGGGAACAAGAAGTGGTACTTTAATAATTCTTTGATCGCGGAAAACCTTGATCAGGTAGTAATGGAAAAGCCCGGAACATATAGTTTAAAAGTACAGGCAGGTTCCTGCTCAGACAGCATTTCTTATACCTTCGAAACACCGTTAGATACATGGTTTAGCTCTAATCAATTATATCCTAACCCGGTAAAGGATCATGTATTCATTCGCTTGGCCTATACCGGCACAAGCATTTACAACATCCGTGATTCCAAAGGAATAATCCACCTAACCGGACGCTTTGAGGGACAACGTGGTGAAGTCATCAGACTTGATGCAAAAGACCTTACGGCGGGCTATTACTTTCTACAAGTCAATGGGGAGAGATTCCGTTTTTTAAAACTTTAGCCCTATCTAATCCTATCCACCGACCGAACGAGCTTTTCATCTTTTCGAATATACCGATTTGCCAATAAGTTAAAGAATAACGCAGCAGCAGGCATAAAAAATGCGAGCCCATAGTTACCAGCTCCTTTGAGTTCCTTGACAAAATCCGTAGCAAAATAAGCCGCCAATATCAATGATACAGCGATTAGTAAAGAATTAAGGGCTCCTAATTTAATCTGAAAAAGCCGGTTGCTATATCTTGTAATACCAAAAAGGGCCACAATGATGGACAAGCCTGATAAAGCTGCTATGAACGTGTAAGGATAATACTCTTTCGAAATTTTACCTTTAACGTTTTGCTCATATTGAAGTGAATACAGGCTGTAGTAAATATCTTTCTCCGTGTCTTCATAACTCCAGAAGGGCAAGAAAAAAGTTACTAACATACAAATAGCGACCAATAGCAGAAATACAGTTTGAATCCTTTGTAACATAGGGCTTATGACTAAATTTGGCTTTGCAAAGAAAGTCAAAGCCTACCCTAATACCAAGAAACTATGGAAGCCGCCTATGTTGTTGATATTGTAAGAACACCTGTCGGAAAGTTTGGAGGGACTCTTGCGTCGGTACGTCCTGATGATCTGGCTGCAAAGGCCATCCAGGCGCTTTTAGATCGCAACCCAAAGGTTGACTCGTCTTTACTGGAGGACGTTGTCTTAGGTGCTGCTAATCAGGCCGGGGAGGATAATCGTAATGTAGCCAGAATGGCTTTACTTTTGGC
>JBCCIX010000346.1:0-5116 GCA_039028075.1 Bacteroidota bacterium
CAAGGGTAGCCTACAGCGACTTCTAAACCTATTTTTTTGCAGTATTCACCATCGAGTGTAAGTCGTATTGTAGCGGTACAATATAGCTTCGGGTAGTGCAATAAACATCGAAAATGACGATTGACCTTTAACCCTTTGATCGTATGAAAAAATACGAACTCAATTCTTCTACCGTCTCTTCTTAAAGGGATATAGTAATTCTGGCAATTCTTTAACGGATTATTCAGAAAGATGTCCGGCAAATGCCGTACGTCCCAATGGAAGACCTTTTAGGTTACCCTAAGTATCCTACGGACGGACGGAGATAGCTTGAATCCAAAATGGTTCTTCCAGCGCAGCTTGCCTTCCAGCTACTTAATCGTACTCTTGCTATGTTGAATTAAAAAGGACGCAGACGCTGTTAATTAGCTTTTAGCTAGCTTTGTCACGTGAGACTATTGTTGTTAAGCATTCTTCTTTGTTCCAGTTATGTGGGTGGTGCGCAAGAGAAACTTGAATTTGGTGATACTCCTACTACAAATAGTAAACCCAAATACAGCTCCAATCCTAAAGATTACAAGAACCGAAGGGTCATTCACTGGGTCAAAACCAGCTCCAAGGGCCTCCTTCTGGGCAACCGATGCATGGAAGAGGTCACATCCAAAATGGGATTTGTGTATCTGCTGCAACCTCAGGGACTCGAAGGAAATAAAAGTCGCATTAATCGCTTTGCCCACAACTTTGCCGCTAAACTGCGTATTACACTCAGAAACGGACCATTCTGGCGATTCAAGCTCAAAAAGAAAACAAAAGAATGTCGTAAAGAAACAGGAGATTTCGTTGGTTAATCAGTCCGCTCAGAAAATTAAAATGCGCTTTCTGCGACACCTTAATTAGATACCAGTGTAGTTAAATGGCGTAATCCTCTTCAGTTCTTCTTGTATTGAGGAACTCACATCCAGCGTTGCTATGAATTCTTGAATTGACTTCTCAGTCACTTTTTCATTTTTACGAGTTAGCGTTTTCAGCGCCTCGTAAGGTTTAGGATATCCCTCTCGTCTCAGTATGGTTTGTATAGCTTCGGCCACCACCGCCCAGTTGTCTTTCAGATCATTTTCTATAACTAATGGATTAAGTTCCAGTTTACTCATCCCCTTTAAAAGGGACTTAAGAGCAATTAAAAGGTGTCCCAGCGGGGTTCCGATATTTCGTAATACCGTTGAATCAGTTAGGTCTCTCTGCAATCTAGAAATGGGCAACTTAGCGGACATATGTTCAAATAAAGCGTTAGCTAACCCTAAATTTCCCTCCGCATTTTCAAAATCAATTGGATTTACCTTGTGCGGCATTGCCGATGAACCTACTTCACCGGCCTCTATTTTTTGTTTGAAATAATTCATCGAAATGTATTGCCACACGTCCCTACTGAAATCTATAAGAATGGTACTTACCCGCTTCAGGTTATCAAAAAGTGCCGCTAAGTGATCGTAATGCTCTATTTGGGTAGTGGGATGACTGCGTTGCAGACCTAAATAATCCGATACGAAGCTGTTCCCAAATGCGTCCCAGTCTTGGCTTGGGTACGCTACAAGATGTGCATTAAAATTGCCCGTGGCCCCTCCAAATTTAGCCGCATGGCGAGTGCTTTTTAAGAGCTCTATTTGATGGATCAACCTGGCGTGAAATACTTCTATTTCTTTCCCTAATCGCGTAGGTGATGCCGGCTGACCGTGTGTTCTGGCCAACATAGGAACGTGATCCCAAGCTCTTGAAAACCGGCTCAATGAAGCTAATACTTCATGCAGTACCGGATAAACCTGCTCATTTAACGCTTCTTTGAGGGACAGTGGTATGGCCGTATTATTGATGTCCTGAGAAGTTAAGCCAAAATGGATAAACTCCTTGTATGAGCCCACATTGAACTGATCCAACTTTTGTTTCAAAAAATATTCCACTGCTTTTACATCGTGGTTCGTCTCCAGCTCAATCTCTTTGATGGCTTGTGCATCTTCTTTCTTGAAATCTTGAAAAATACTTCTGAGTAAAGGAAACAGTTGTTGATCAAAATCTGCCAGTTGAGGTAAGGGAAGCTCGCATAAAGCAATGAAATACTCAATCTCTACCCGAAGCCGATACTTTATTAATCCGAATTCCGATAAGTATTCAGCGAGCTGGGCCGTATGCCTTCTGTATCTACCATCTATTGGGGATATAGCAGAGAATTCATTTAACTCCATGATTGATCTTTTAACCTGAAGCCGCTAAAGGTACGCAATCATTCTCCGTTCATGTAAATATTGAACTTATAAGATTTGGTAGTGACCTCATTCAGTAAGTTTGCGGCCGTGAAGAGGTTAGTACTGATTATCCCGCTTTTTTTAAGCGTTACTGTGCTACAAGGGCAACAAAATGCCGATAAGTATAGAATGGTGGCATCAAAAATTGATGTGAACATCACACTTGATGGTAAACTTACTGAGAAGTTCTGGGCACAAGCGGGGACAGCCAAAGATTTTATGCAAAATTTTCCTGAGGATTCCGTCCCGGCCATAGATCAAAGTACGGTAAAACTGGCATTCAATGATGAATTTCTATATATAGGAGGGGTATGCTACGAGGGCTCAAGTGGCGCAGATATTTTAACCTCGTTAAAAAGGGATTTCAGCTGGTCGGTGAATGAAAACTTTAGTATTTACATAGACCCTTTTAACGACTACACGAACGGCTTTACTTTTGGGATTACCCCCTATGGAGTACAGCGGGAAGGACTCGTTACAAATGGGTCTGATGTAAGCACGGATTGGGATAATAAATGGTATTCTCAGGTAAGTCGTTACGAGGACCGGTGGGAGTTTGAAATGGTCATCCCTTTTAGAACTTTGCGATACGACGACACCAACGATCAATGGAATATTGTTTTTCTTCGAAACAACCTCAAACGTAATGAACGCACGGCCTGGACGCTCGTACCCCAGGGGTTTAGCTCTTCAGCTTTTGCCTTTGCCGGTAGATTAACCTTTGATTCCCCCTTACCCAAAGCTGGGCCTAACTTTGTAGTAATACCTTACGTCGCCAGCGGTATAGCAAAGAATTACGAAGGAGAAACACCTACAGAAACGGATTTCCAGGTGGGGTTTGATGCGAAGATAGGCGTAACCTCCTCCTTAAACTTAGATCTCACCGTCAACCCTGATTTCTCACAGGTAGAAGTAGATCGACAAGTAACAAATCTAGGAAGGTTTGAGATCCGATTTCCGGAGCGTAGACAGTTCTTTCTGGAAAATCAGGATCTCTTTGGTGAAGGTGGTTTCGGTGACGCGCGACCATTTTTTAGCAGGAGAATAGGAATAGCACAAGATACTGCAGGTAATTCCATTCAAGTACCTATTACCTATGGGGCGAGACTCAGTGGAAAGATAGGGCAAAATTGGCGGATAGGTTTCTTAAATATGCAGACCAGAGCAGAAGAGGCCGCCACACTCACCGGTATAGACGAAATCGAAAATTCTTTCAACCTTCTATCTCAAAATTATACGGTGGCTGTGATGCAAAAACAGGTTTTTGAACGTTCTAACGTAGGTATAATCGCCGTTAATCGACAAGCCTTTAATTACGAAGAAGGTGACTCGACTTTATCAACTAGCGAATACAACAGGGTAGTCGGTTTCGATTATAACTTATTGAGCGCCGACGGACGTTGGGAAGGTGACTTTTATTTTCATCGGTCTTTTGACCCTGTCAAAAAGGTAGACCCGATTTCAGGAGGTGCTTTTTTAAGGTACAATACCACAAAGTTTACACTAGGCACCATTAACTCCGTGGTGGGGGAAGGCTATAACGCTGAAGTAGGGTTCGTACAACGTAAGGATATCGTCAGGATGACCGCTTTTGGAGACTACCGGATGTACCCGAGAAGTGGTGGACTAATTAATAATCACGGTCCAGGAGCCAGGTACAGCTTTTTCGGCGACCTGGGACTGGACAGAACGGATCTGGAATATCAATTTAGCTATCAGGTGGAATTTAATAATACCATACGTGCCGAATTCGAATACAATTATACCTACCAGTTATTAAGGCAGAATTTTAAGCCTATTAGCGGTTACTCACTTGCTGAAGGTACAGATTACGACTGGAGATCCTACAATCTATCGTTCAACACGGATCGGAGAAAGCTCTTTTGGGTAGATGCAGACTTGCGTTTAGGCGGGTTTTACAATGGCGATATTCAGCGTTACAGAGGTTCCGTAAACTACAGATACCAACCCTTTTTAAACTTTTCTGTTGAATTCGACTACAATAACATCAAAATGCCTTTTCGCCAAGATTCACCGGAAGATGAATCAAATCAATCGGAGTTCTGGTTACTAGGTCCAAGAGCAGACCTTACATTTACCGATAAGTTATTCCTAACTACCTTTGTGCAGTACAATGAGCGTGAGGATAACGTAAATTTAAATGCCAGGTTTCAATGGCGGTATAAACCAGTATCCGATTTGTTTGTTGTGTATACAGATAATTATTTTCCCGATAGCTTTGCAGCAAAAAGCAGGGCTCTGGTTTTTAAACTAACGTACTGGTTAAATATCTAACACATACATGGCATTTAGTTTTTTTAAGAAAAAGAATAAGGAAGAGAAAAAACCAGCCGTTTCCGGTCCACAGTATTATGATCTTGAAGTTGCAGACATTGTAAACGAGACGAAAGATGCTATTTCGATTACGTTTAAGCAGCCCGAAACTAAGATAGAATACAAATCAGGTCAGTTTCTAACGCTTATCGTACCCGTGGATGGAAAAGAAGTAAGACGCGCGTACTCTCTTTGTTCATCGCCATTCACAGACCCCGATTTGACGGTAGCCGTGAAAAGAGTAGATAACGGTCTAATGTCAAACTGGCTCCCGGATAATTTGAAAGTAGGAGATACCATGAAAATCATGGAGCCCATGGGTGTATTTACTACTGAATTTGCTTCAGCCAATAAGCGTCATCTCATCATGTTTGCAGGTGGCAGTGGTATCACCCCCATGTTGTCCATTATCAAATCCACTTTGACGCAGGAGACGGAAAGTATGGTATCATTGATATATGCTAACCGAAATATTGAGAGTATCATTTTTAAGGATCAATTGGATC
>JBCCIX010000347.1:0-5114 GCA_039028075.1 Bacteroidota bacterium
ATAGCCTGTATCAAAAGCTTCAGCAGATTCCGAAAATTGAACGGCTTTCTTGTAATATATTTCTGCTTTGTCAAGATTTTTACGGGTCTGATTAATCTGTCCGAGAAAGAATGCCGCATACCTGCCACTCGTAGCTTCGTAACCCAACTTCCCGCTGTCAATTTGAGCTAGGATATTCTCAGCCACTGGCATCGCCTTACTAAACTTACCTGATGAATAGAGCAAGCGGGCGTAATATCGATGAAAGTAGGGGTTATCGGGATAGGTTTGATGCAGGTATTCGCCAATTTGCAACGCACGAGCCCGGTCATTTTCATAGCTGTTTAAAATTCGCATTAAAAAGACCTGGGCCTCAGTCCGAGTGTAAAAAGCGTTGTAAGAAACTTCTTTCAGTTGCTTAATACCCAATTCTTTATCCCCTTTTGGAAAAAAAAGCATAATAGGTTTTAAGATAGGATAGTTTTCAGGCACCCATTCCCTGAAGTAATTGTACAAAGCATCTCCAAATAATAATTCCGGGCTAAGCTCATGGTGTTCTTTACTATATTCCATGTACTTCAAGGCATTTTTGCCAGCCGTGGCCGATTTCCTCCAACTTCTTCGTTCCTCACTACTCAAAAGCCGGCCTTTAAATCCATAAGCCGCGGCAAGAAAAAAGCTAGCTTCAATCTTATGCTGTTCTTTTTCAAATAACTTTTCAGAAATCATGATCACCGTGTCCATATGGGCCATAAACTTTTCATCATGGCTGCGATTATTCATGTTGGGCATTATTTTCCACCATTCGCTCAATCCTTCAAGAAAATAGGGAAGAGGGTGCCAGGCGTACTTTTGTTTTAGCCATCGGAATTGGCGCTCGGCCTTACCAAATTTAAAGTTGTAAAGGTCATTCATAGACTGGTTGATCTCAATCTGCAATTGCATATCGGCGATTAAGATCACCTGATCATTGGTATCCTTCTGAACATCAGTCGTAAAAGCTTGAGCCAAAGCTTGGCTGCAAACCCCAAAAAGTAAAATCAAAATGATAAGACTTTTGTTCATAAAGCCAAAGATATGGGTTGTTAACTAAATAGAGGCAACCTAGACCGTTCACCTGAAGATCTAACGTTCAACTTAATGAAATCACTAAATTCAGAGCATGAAAAGAAAAAGGGAAGACTCGTCCGGTTTTTACGACCTCAATAAGTGGCTTTATTTTCTTCTGCTCTGTCTGGCAACACTTGCCTTATTATTAATCAAGAAAACCTTCGTAGAAAACGAAACCATGGCCTTCGAAATACTCGAGGAAAGAGGGCAAATGGGCTTTTTCAAACTGATCAGCGGTTTGCAGTACGCTTCCATACCCATGGTCTATCTGTATAAGTTTACAATCATTGGATTCTTACTATGGGTAGGCTGTTTTTTATTCGGATACAAAGTCGCCTACAGTGAGGCTTGGCACGTGGCAGCCGTTTCTGAAAGCATTTTTTTAATTGCTGAATTAATAAAAATCTGCTGGTTTATCTTTTTGGCCCCGGAACCCACAATTTTTGATATCCGGGCTTTCTATCCACTCTCCTTAATGAACTTGTTTGATAGACAGACTATCGATCTCAAGTGGGTATATCCATTGAAAGCTTTAAACTTTTTTGAGATTGTATACTGGATTTTACTGATCAATGGTATTGACTACAAAGCTCAAAAGAAAAGGAATACAGCTAAACTAATCGTAAGCTTAAGTTATATCATCTTCTTTATGCTATGGCTTATGTATTATCTAATTATCTACAAATAGAGTAATTATGAACAAGTTTTGCCGTTAATCACGAAAGCAAAATTAAGTAACCCTAACTACGATTTTTTAGCTATTTTCGCCCTTCGTTTAATAGACCGTACGGTACATATGGATTTTAAGAAGATTAACAATATTGGAGGCTGGGCGGCATTCGCTCTATCTACTTTAGTGTATATGCTCACAGTTGAGGAAACGGCCAGTTACTGGGATTGCGGGGAATTCATAGCAGTTTCTTATAAGCTGATGGTTCCTCACCCTCCGGGTGCTCCCTTCTTTCTTCTTCTTGGACGAATTTTCTCCTTTCTTGCTTTTGGTGATGTAACTCAGGTTGCTTTCTGGATTAATATGATTAGTGTTTTGTCGAGTGGTTTCACCATCCTATTTCTGTTTTGGACCATCTCAATGTTTGCCAGAAAGACATTGAAGCTAGGTAAGGTTAGCGAAATCTCCGCAGCGCATACCTGGCTGATCATGGGAGCCAGTTCGATTGGTGCATTAGCCTACACCTTCAGTGAGTCATTCTGGTTCTCGGCGGTAGAAGGTGAAGTGTATGCTATGTCGTCCTTCTTCACGGCCTTTGTAGTTTGGGCTATACTGAAATGGGACCTCATGGAAGATGAAAGCCGTGCCAATAGATGGCTGATCCTTATTGCCTATATGATGGGGCTTTCGATCGGGGTTCACCTTTTAAACTTGGTCACTATTCCTGCGCTAGGTCTTATCTATTATTTCAAAAAGTATAAGCCCAACGAATGGGGTATAATAGCTGCGCTAGGCGTGAGCGGGCTCATGATCATATTTGTGAATAACTTGGTCATTCCTGGTTTACCTAGCATAGCAGGACATTTCGAAATATTTTTTGTGAATACTTTAGGTCTGCCCTTTGGTTCAGGGGCATTGTTCTTTGGTTTAATGATAGTTGGCGCTTTAGTGTGGGGACTATTTTATTCCATTAAAAATCAAAAAGCAGTACTCAACACCTTATTGTTGGGCGTAAGCTTTATTTTGATAGGCTATAGTTCTTACACATTGGTCTTAATTCGCTCTCAATACAATCCACCCATCGATCAGAATAATCCGGAAGATATAATGTCTTTTGTTAAGTATTTGAAAAGAGAACAATATGGAAGCAGGCCTCTTCTACATGGACAATATTATACGGCTCGCCCGGTAGATACCGAAGAGGGGGCCCCGGAATATGTAAAAGGAGAGGATAAATACGAAATTTCTGATCGACGGCTTTCGTACGTTTACGATCCCGCGCATACCACTGTCTTGCCTAGAATGTATAGTAGCGATCCCAGACACGTTGAGCGCTATCGTGAAGTGGTGGGACTGAGAGAGGGAGAAAAGCCCTCGTTTGGGGATAACCTCTCTTTCATGATCAAACATCAAATGGGCTGGATGTACATGCGCTATTTCCTCTTCAATTTCGCCGGAAGACAAAGTGATATCCAAGATGCCAATTGGTTAAGCCCTCTGGAAGCTTTTGAAGATATCCCCGAGGAATTAGCAGAAAATAAAGCTAGAAACAATTATTTCATGATACCCCTGATTCTCGGGCTTGTCGGTCTTTTTTATCAATTAGGGAAGGACAAGAAAAATTTTGCTGTCGTTGCTATGCTATTTTTTCTTACCGGGTTAGCCCTGATTCTATACCTCAATTCCCCACCTATTGAACCAAGAGAACGCGATTATATTTACGCGGGTTCGTATTATGCATTTGCCATATGGATTGGTTTTTCCGTTTTGGCCGTAGCCGAGGGCCTGCAAAAAGTTGTTACAAACAGAAAAACAGCAGCCCTTTTAGCCTCCTTAGTAGGCCTCACTGGCCCAGGAATAATGGCCCAACAAAACTGGGACGACCACGACCGATCCGATCGCTTCTTTTCGGTGGATTCCGCGAAGAACTTTCTGGCTTCTTGTGAGGACAACGCCATCTTATATACCGGCGGAGATAATGATACTTTCCCCTTATGGTATTCACAAGATGTAGAAGGTTTTAGAACGGATATGCGGGTGATAGTGCTGAGTTACTACAATACGGATTGGTACATTGAGCAAATGATGAGGGATGTGTATGAATCTAAAGAGCTACCTTATACACTTACGCTCCAAAACTATCGTCAGGGCGGTCCTAATGACTATTTACCCTTTGAAGACTTAGGTCTTAAGAGCATCGATGTCAAGCAATATTTGCAGCTTCTCAAAAATGACGATAAGCGGCTGAAATTATATCCTTCGTCTAACGTATTACCGAGCAAAGTACTGACCCTGAACGTAGACGTAAACAAAGTGAGAAAAATGGGGATCATACCTGAAGGCATGGATAGTTTAGTGGTTTCTCAAATGGTGCTCAGGATGAAGTCGGGAAGAAACGGATTGGAAAAAAAGGACCTTGCTATTTTGGATAACCTGGCCACTGCCGATTGGGAGCGTCCTATTTATATCAATAATACCTCTATGCAACAAATCAGCTATGATTTGAGTCCCTATGCAGTGCAAGAGGGTAACGCTTTTAGAATATTGCCGGTCAGAAATCCGAAACCAAGGGAGGATTTCGTTAATACGGAGGTAATGTACGAGAATATTATGAATAAGTTTTATTTCAGAAATCTGAATGATCCTACCGTTTACTACACTCAAGACTACAGGAATTTTGCCCAGAACCACCGGAGCAGCATGAATACATTGGCCACTGCGCTATTGGATAAAGGCGACAAAGAACGCGCGAGAAAAGTATTGCTAAGAAGTCTTGAAGAAATTCCCGACCGATCCATTCGCTACGACCTGACCAGTAGTACCATGATCTCCCTGCTATTCCGCGTTGATGAAGATGAGAAAGCTCTGCAAATGGCGAAACTTATGGGTGACCGGGCGATTGAAATGCTCAGCTATTTAGTGGATAAGAACAGCGAGATAGGAAGAGAGCTACAAGTGAATCTATTCATATTGGGTGAAGTACAA
This sequence comes from Bacteroidota bacterium, assembly GCA_039028075.1. Taxonomy (GTDB): domain Bacteria; phylum Bacteroidota; class Bacteroidia; order Cytophagales; family Cyclobacteriaceae; genus Fulvivirga. The sequence goes on from JBCCIX010000347.1 coordinate 4,745, forward strand.
AGAAGCTTAAGTGCCAACGGTCAGGACGAACTTGCTCAAAAATATGAAGATGCTTACAACCAAACTGTGGGCACTCTGCAACAATTTAATAGGGGCCAATTGTAAGATTGCTGTTTTCTGACTTGTTAAACTACCTTTTTACGGATTAACTTAGCGTAAGTTCGACTGACTGGAAAACTCTTGGCGTTATCCATTTTAACGATAAGACCTCCGTTGAAATGTTTTTCTATTTCTTTCAAGTAGTTCAGATTAATAATAGTAGACCTATGAATTCTAATAAATTTTTCAGGGTCTAATTTACCTTCCAGTTTGCCAATTCCTGAAGAGCTCAAAAATTGGTCAGTCTTGGTGGTAAGAATAGTGTAATCAC
>JBCCIX010000348.1:0-5110 GCA_039028075.1 Bacteroidota bacterium
CTTTGTTGTAACTCGTCAAGGTATTCGTGTAGACCAATTTTAAAAATGTCGTTAATATCAGCGAACTCAATGTCGGCTCTTAGGTTGCCCATGGCCTTTTCAGCTTTATTGGAATACCCGGGGCCCGAGCCTGAAATCCGATGGAGACAACTCTCCACATTAATTAAGCAAAATAAAATGGATCGAGGAAAATAGCGATTGAGTACAAGATAATTAACGATAGAGGCAGGCTGTATTTTGCCATACATCCTTCTGTAGGCGTTAAAACCACTTACAGATTTAAGTAGCGCCACCCAATGTAAAAAATCGAGTGGTGAGCCTACATCATCCACGGAGGGTAGTAGAAAATGATATTTTACGTCCAGAATACGAGAGGTCTTATCGGCGCGCTCTAAGTACTGCCCCAACTTGCTAAAATGCCACCCTTGAGTGCGGGGTACATTATCTATGGCGATACCGTTCAAAAGCTGAAGTTGGCTTTTTATTTTTTTGAAACAGTCTTTCGGATCTTCTTTTTTCCATATCTTCTTCTGGCAGGCCTCTTCCACGTAGTAATACAGATCATTCAAAACCTCCCACGTCTCCCTAGGAATATTTTCTCGCACTATTCGGGCATTTTCGCGTGCATAATTGACGGTGGAAATGATCGAATTTGGATTCCGCCGGTCAAAGGATAAAAAGTAAATAGCATTCTCACGTGAGTAATCCGTATTGAATAATTCCTTAAAATGATCTTTATCTCCGGTGGCGCTCACCAGAGGCTCCCATTGTTCTTTGATGCCGGGAGGTAGATCCAGCGAAAGATTGAAGTTAACATCAATAAAACGGGCATAGTTTTCGGCCCGTTCAGTATATCTTCCTAACCAAAATAGGGAGTCGGCTACTCTACTTAACATTTGCTTGCGTTTTTGTATTAATCGAATAAGACCCAGGTGTCCTTACTTCCCCCACCTTGTGAAGAGTTCACTACCAATGAGTCTTTGACCAAGGCCACCCGGGTCAGTGCTCCGGGCACTACTTCTATAGATTCACCATACAATACATAAGGTCTGAGGTCTACATGACGTGGAGCAAAACCCTCTTCAGTTAGGGTAGGCACTGTGGATAAAGACAGCGTCGGCTGGGCAATGTAATTTCGCGGATTTTTCTTTATCAATTCTTTAAACTTTTCATGCTCAGCTTTCGTGGATTTAGGTCCAATCAACATGCCATATCCGCCCGCGGCATTGGTTTCTTTTACCACCAGATCAGCAATGTTTTCAAGCACAAAGGCCAAATCATCTTTTTCTGAACATATATAGGTGGGTACATTTTCAATAATAGGATCTTGATCAAGATAATATTTTATAATTCTCGGGATGTAGGCATAAACGGCCTTATCGTCCGCAACACCTGTACCCGGGGCGTTGGCTAAGGCTATATTGCCAGCTTTATACGCTTCAAAAAGGCCAGGTACACCTAGCATTGATTCAGGGTTAAAGGCTAAAGGATCCAGAAACTTATCGTCAATTCTTCTGTAGATGCTATCTACTTGTTCCCACCCTTTAGTGGTCTGCATGTATACTTTCTTACCCTTTACGATCAGATCTTGGCCGGTAACTAGCTCAGTCCCCATCTGCTGGGCCAAATACGAATGTTCAAAATAGGCGGAATTATAAATTCCAGGGGTCAGAACGGCTACCGTAGGATTCTCATGTGATGACATGTACTGCAGCATATTTAGCAGCATGCTGGGGTATTCCGCAACGGGTCTTACTCCCAAGCCGGCAAAAAGCTCTGGGAAGGCCTGCTTTATAATCTCTCTGTTCTCGAGAAGGTAAGAGACCCCTGAGGGACATCGCAGGTTGTCTTCAAGTATATAAAATTGACCATTTTCATCTCGTACAATATCGCTACCCGTAATATGGCACCAAATGCCTTTGGGCGGGTCAAGACCAAGACAGGGTTCCAAAAAATCACTGCTGGATAGGATCATTTCTGCCGGAACAATCTTGTCTTTCAGCACCTTTTGATCGTGATAAATATCATTTATGAATAAATTAATGGCTGCAATTCGTTGTTGAAGTCCGCGTTCAATGACACTCCACTCGCTATTCTTGATAATGCGCGGCACTAAATCCAAGTGCAGTATTTTCTCAATCCCTTCACTGTCATGATAGACATTAAAAGTCATTCCCATAGACTTCTGAGCCTTATCTGTGCTGTGCTGTAGCTGTACTAATTTTTTATCAGAGAATTTTTCCAGCCCTTGACGAAATCCGGAGTAGGCGGGTCTACAATTATGCTCATGATCAAACATTTCATCAAAATGCTTCTGAAGTGGGTAATTTTTAAATGACATATTTCTAATTTCCTTTACACAGGTACCTGATAAGCTAAGAATTAAATGGGGCAATGTAAACTGATTCTGTGATTTTCTCAGCAAAACCTTTGACCCGAGCGGATATATAGGTGCGATTAATTTGTTGTACTAAAACACAACTAATATATTTGTTGTATGTTTGTACAAAAAATTGTAATCACATGAAAAGAACTACGATAGGGGAGCTGGAAGAGCTTGTATTACTTTCGGTAGGGTCATTGTATGAGGAAGCTTACGCGGTAACTATACTGGAAGTGATCAAGGAACATACGCAAAGAGTACTCGATATAACTGCTGTTCATTCTGTGCTGAGGAGATTGGAAGATAAAGGCTATGTAACCTCAACGATGGGTGGAGCTACAAAAGAAAGAGGAGGTCGAAGGAAGAAGTTTTTTACATTATCCCAAGCCGGTCGCTCCGTGCTGGATGATACCATGGAAGCAAGAATGGCCCTGTACAATAAACTACCAAAACTCATATTTTCCCGTCTTTCATGAACCATCAACCACCAAAATGGGCTGATCGTTTTCTGGAGTGGTACTGTAATCCGGACTTATTGGAAGATCTGCAGGGAGATCTGTACGAGGTTTTTTATCACAAGTTAGATCAGGGTCATCCCTTTCGGGCACGAATATATTACCTATGGCTTGTCCTGCGCTCCTTTAGGTATTCTGCTATCAAACGAAATTCAAAACTCAAAACAACAATATTTATGATGACGAGAAGTAATTTAAAAATTGCACTTCGCGTGCTTAAAAACAACAAGTTCTATACAGGCTTGAACCTTTCCGGTTTGGCTATTGGTATTACTTGTTTTTTTCTTACCGGCTTTTATGTCAAGCAGGAGCTAAGCTACGATCAATTCCACACGAAGAAAGATCGCATCTATCGGGTATGGCTTAAAGAAATATATAGTGAAGAAAAAGTGTTTTTCAGTTCTACCACCCCGCTACTTTTTGAGACTTTTTTAGAAGATAATTTCAGCGAATTCGAAACTGCAGTCCAGGTTGATCAAAATAACTATCTGGTTGGAATCGGCTCTAATAGGATCAATGAGAATGTTGGTATTGTTAGTCCTGAACTATTTGAAGTATTCGATTTCAAAATTGCCGAAGGTAATGCGGAGAATCCGCTAAAGGGCAAAAGGGATCTGGTTCTTTCGGCATCTTACGCGCTTAAATATTTTGGTGAGGAGGTCGCGATTGGCAAAACACTTCCCATTGAAATACAGGGTGAGATAGTCGACTTCACCGTCACCGGTGTTTTTGAGGATATACCGAAGGAATCCAGCATTACCTTTGATATGGCCATTAGCAATGAAAACAATGAAGACCTCTACGGTGAAAGGGCACTGAATCATTGGTTTCAGATAAGAACGGAGACGTATGCCCTGGTCGGGGAGAATAGTAATATATCCAGCGTTGAAGCTACCATTGATGATGTAGTAATGCGCCTGATTGGCGATCAGGTAAATGAAGGAGAGTACAACATTGGTTTCCAACCCTTAACGGATATACATCTTAACCCGGATATTCCGGCCGGCCGTGCACCTGTAGGTAATCCGGCTTATGTAGCCATATTAGGAATCATCAGTATATTGGTATTGGTTACGGCTTGTATAAACTACGCTACTTTATCCGTAGGCCAATCCCTTAAGCGGACGAAAGAGGTAGGGGTGAGAAAAGTGATGGGTGCTCAGCGTAAATCATTGATTAATCAATATTTGAGTGAAAGCCTAGTAGTCATCATCGTGGCATTTGCACTAGCCCTAGGGTTGACCTATATATCCCTTCCGCTTTTCAATGAGCTTACGAATGCCGATGTACGCATTGATTTCGAATATTGGCATATCGGACTTTATATTGCCCTGGTACTTCTTGTTGGGCTCACTTCAGGTATCTATCCGGCGATAGTACTGTCACGCCAAAAGGCTGCTAACATATTCAGGGGAAGTGGAAGTACGAAAGGTAAGCACTACATTAGAAAGGGGATGGTGGTTTTTCAGTTTCTAGTCACAGTATTCTTGATTAGTTCCACTTTGATCATGCGCAAACAATTGCATTATATGCAAAATAAGGACAAAGGGGTTGAATATAACGCCACTGTTTCCGTACCTCTTTACAGGGACCCTGCCGCTCGAAGCTTGGCTGATGCCGTAAGCACGGCCATGGAAAAGGGTGAATTACTTAAGGAAAAGTTAAGCTTATATCCGGAGGTATCCGATTTGAGCATGGGTAGTCATGTTTTTGGAAACCCGGGTTGGGCAAAACTTTCCTATTCTGACCAAACTGAGACCTTCAGGGCGTTCAGAATACTTGCTATCGACGCGCATTACCTAAATACTTTTGGGATTGAAGTTAAGAAGGGTACAAATTTCGACCCTGACAGTGAACTGGACAAAAAGCAATCTATTATTCTGAACCAGGCAGCCGTAGAACTTTTTGGCCTGGATGACCCTGTGGGAAGTAGACTACCCGGTAATAATTTCGGGGATCATATGATAATTGGCGTTACTGAGAATTTCAATTACGAATCTCTACATAGCGCGGTTGAGCCACTTGTAATCACTCAAAACGTGCAACCTATTGTAGACGGGGTTTCTGATTTTAATTTTCAGGATTCACCCATTCCAAAGTTGGTATTTAGATATTCGGATAACAACCTTTTGGGGGTGAGGGAAATGCTAGAGAAAGAGTGGGAGGCTACTTTTCCGGAAGAGGAGCTCAATTTTTCATTTGTAGAAGAGAA
>JBCCIX010000349.1:0-5097 GCA_039028075.1 Bacteroidota bacterium
GATTTTCAAACCTGGTCGGATAGTGCCATTGCAGCTAACTTGTACCCTAGTTCACTGCCTATGGCGACACCCATGCCTCCCAGGCGGGCACCGACTAATATATTTTCAGAATGCCGGCGAAGAATAGGTTTTTTGGTAGCTCCGAAAGCCATGATCCCTGTCCAGATCATGTCAATACTATATTTTGAATCAGGAAGTATAATCTCATTTAATTTTGATTTCAGTATTTCCAAAATTCGCTGATTGACCTCAAATGTAGTAGTGTTTTCTTCATCGATAAATTCATTTCTGCCTCCGCCAAAAATGACTCTGTTTTCAAAATCTCTGAAGTAGTAGTAGCCCTGATCAATATGAAACGTTCCTTTGAACCTAAGGTTGCTAATCGGGTTGGTAACCAAAACCAGGCCTCTTCCGGGCGTTAGATCTTCAGCCGGTAACAGCCGTTTTGTAAATGCGTTGGTGCAAACAATTACCCTACCGCCATGCATGGATAGACTGATATGATCTGACACTATCTTTACTTTGACCGGCGAGCCTTCTTCAATACGTAAAACCTCTGCTCCTGTATATATCTTAATGTTATTTTCAGCGGCTATCTTCAGCAAACACTGCATCATTCTTCCTGTATCCAGCTGTCCTTCGTATGGATTGAATACCACCGTCTCAACGGTTTTAAATCCAAATTTGGGAATGAGCTCCGGTTTCAAATGAAAAACTTGATCTTGAAATAGAGGTTGCAGTAAATTATTAATTCGATCGAGCTCGTCAACTTGGTTGAGTTCTTTTTCTTTTATGAGTTCGTATCCGCCATTTTGCTGATAGTCGAGCTTATTATCCCCTATTCGTTTGCGGAGCTTTTGAAGCCCCGTAACTCGTGTCTGTACCAGTGCTAAGGTATTTTCTTCTCCAAATGTGCGTATATCTGCCAACAGTTCAGTTAGACTCCCGAAGCAGGCAAAACCTGCATTTTTAGTGCTAGCACCAGTGGGGAGTATACCTTTTTCTAAAACAGCAATGGAGGCCTTATGATCTTTATCACGAAGGGCAAGGGCTGTCGATAGTCCAACTATTCCCGCGCCTATAATGATGAAGTCATAATTAATAAAAGATTCACGCTCCCAAAAACTAATCATGCCGTGTGAATTAACGATTTTTCAGTTCATCAAACCAGTTTACCATCAGCATTATTGGTATTTTGCAAATCATATGGATACCAAGAAACTGATAGGTAAAGCGCAGCATTCTAAATTTTACCGGTGGCTACTGAATCAGGGTTTATTTCGGATGATTCCTTTTAACAAGCCTCATGGTTTCAAGGTATCAAAAATCTCTGAATCTAGGATCAAAACAACTTTACCCTATAGAAAAAGCAATTTTAATCATATTAAAGGTATCCATGCGTGTGCTATGGCTACGGTCTCTGAGTTTGCCACGGGCTTTTTGCTGCTATCACGGCTTGACCCTCAGAAATACCGTATCATAATGCAAACCTTACAAATGGACTATCATTATCAAGGTAAGATGGATGCTTACGCTGAGTTCGAGATGACTGATGAATGGCTAGAGGCCAATGTATATTCACCTTTGGAAAACGCCGACCGTGTGGTAGTAATCTGTAAGGTGAAGATTATAGATATTTCTGGTAATCATCTATCTACTGGCAAAGTGCACTGGCAGGTAAAGCCATGGGATAAGGTGAAAACAAAGGTGGCATAAATTGGCTACACTGTCAGTTGAAAGATTTCCTTTCCGGAATAGCTTTAAAACCAGCTTCCTTTACAATCAGGAGCGGTACCTCGCGCAATATGAGCAAGAAAATCTGTTTAGGTGCAATTGGGTTTCTGACGGTTCTGTTTTGATCTCTTCAAACTTCCATTCCGCGGGAACGGAACTCTTGAACGGGAAGTATTCCTCCTTTGGTGGAATTGAATATACGCAAGAAGGGGAGAAGTATCTAGAAGATTACATTCAGCGGCTAATTGCTTGGGCTAAAGAACGCGAGTTTGATCGAATATCGTTAAAACTACCCTGTGAATTTTATCGTAAGCAGAGTGCGGACCTCGCTGGGATTCTTGAAAGAAATGGATTTTCCATTTTATCGACAGAAACTAATCAGTATATCAAAATAAGTAAGTTTTCCTATGCTGGAATTATCAAAAAGAATGAAAAGAAAAGGCTCAGAAAGTGCATTGATGGAGGATTTACATTCAAGAAAATGTCCAGCGAACAATTAGAATTGGCCTATGAACTGATTGTGGATACAAGAGTTAGAAGGGGATTTCCCGTAAGTATGACCTTAGAGCAATTGGCCTCAGTCTACAATCTCTTTCCCGATAGATATTTATTGTTTGGTGTTTTTGATGACACTAGACTCATAGCTGCGTCGGTCAGTATTGCAGTGGATGATCGGGTTTTATATAACTTTTATCATGGTGATAGTTTCTCGCACCGAACGTTTAGCCCGGTGGTTCTACTTCTTGCAGGAGTATATGAATACAGTCAGGCAAAAGGTTTCGAATATCTTGATCTAGGAATATCTTCGGTACAGGGAGAGCTTAATCGCGGATTATTTGAATTTAAGAAGAATTGCGGATGTGAATCAATGGACAAATATAGGCTTGCTAAAGATTTGAAAGTTTGATGTCCATTCTGTAAGACAGAAGTAATGCTGACCGTGTTATAATCATGGCACCCTTCAGACTCCTAAGATATCCAAAGTAATTATTTAACATCATGGCTGTTTTCAAGCCAAACCAAGTCCATTTTAGAATGCTAAGAAGAAAGCCAAAATGCAGATAGTGGCATTGCGTTTGTACCTGTAGTTTTCGTAGATCACAGTGGAGCATGGTGAATTCGAAATACGCCCTTTTGAGTTATAAAGTTGAATAAATGGAACTTGGAAGAGTCATGAGAACGGTTAGCTCATCACGTAAAATCCATTCATTGCCAACCGCGAAAATAAATGGATTTTACTAAAAAGTAGTAGCGTTAGCAGCGGAGTCACTACGGTTAAAAGCCGGTGCTATTCGAAAAGACTTGAAAATCTTGTTCAAGTAAGGAGAAAGAGCTTTCGAAACTTTAGGTAGAGTTTGGCTAAAACCGATCGATGTTCAATCAGCTCGTACGTTTCGGTTTGCGCACCAAAACTAGCGTAAAAATCGGCAATACCTTTGACGGGCGAACCTTCAAAGTCTAAAATAAGATCTGATCCTGAGTGGGCCCGGATTACCTCATTCAAAATCGCAGTGGTAGCGTTTTTTCTCCTTCCCTCCTGCGAAGAAGCGTTGTACATATAGATGAGTCTCTTCCGGAATTTGATGAAAAAAGCGACAGCTAAGGGTTCGGCATTATTTCCTCGTATTTTGTACAAAAAACCATCCCTCTGCTCTAATGAACCTGAAATAATTTTACGCATTTTGTCTATTGTGGCAGGATCTACCCCACCAATAATTTTGCCGGAGACGTATTTGGTGAATAAGCGTAGCAGGTCATCAGGGTCTTGACAATTCTCAATTAGCAACTTCTCACGGTTTGATTGTCTAATTCTCGCCTTTCGATCCCTACGGAAATTCCTGTATAGATCTTCATAAACAGCATTGAGAGGCAAGATAAAATTTAGCTGCTTATTTCTTTTCAGAAGCGTTGAGGTCGAGTGATGTACAGGTAGGGGATACTGAAAGAGAACAAACTTCCTGCGAATATACGTATCAATTTGTGACCAATCCGGAGGGTGATCTTGATGATAAAACACACCTAGAACTTGAGCGAGAACCGGTCTTGGGTGAATATAAATAAATGCCTTTGATTTGGTTAATAATGGCATCACCAAAACGTAAACATTCTCTTTTTCAATAATTAAGGCCTGCCATTCGGGATGTATGATAGTAAGAAACCAAGACCTACAGTACACATTAGAGTGCTGTGAATTGTTTAAACAATTATCCCATTTTGCATAATCGATTTTGTTATGTTTACAGTATTTCAGCAAGGTTAGACGTTTGAAAGTTCGACCACTAGTTACGGTAATATGTCTCTGTCACAATCACGAGACGTATGTAAGCCAGGCGATAGAGTCTGTTTTTGAACAAACATACTCAAATATCGAGTTGATTGTAGCGGATGATGCAAGTAGCGATAATAGCAAGCAGGAAATTCAAAAAAAACTGCAAAATCATCCTGAAGCCCAATTCATTTCCTTACACGAAAACATAGGAAATTGCGCCGCTTTTAATTTAGCGCTTCAACGTGCCTCAGGAGAATATGTGATTGACCTGGCAGCGGATGATGTACTTTTGGAAGATCGCGTTCAACTTGGGGTACAAGCGTTTAAGGAAAAAGATCGCTCTTTTGGCATCAACTTTACGAATGCTGAATTGATTGACGAAAGCGATAGATTGTTAAAAACCTTTTACGAAGTAGATGCTTTAGGTCGGTCGCTTATTGAAATACCGGAAGGGGATATTTTTCAAAAAGTTATTCAGAGTTACTTTATATGTGCACCTACTACGATGTACGCCAGAGAGGTGCTAGAGGAATTAGGTGGGTACGATGAGACTTTGACCTACGAGGACTTTGATTTTTGGATAAGATCATCAAGGAAATATAAATACTGCTATACCGACAAGGTGTTGGTCAAAAAAAGAATACTCCGCAATTCAAAATCCAAAGAGCAATTCCGTTTTTTTAGTAAGCACACCCGCTCAACGTTAACAGTACTAAAAAAAGCCGCCCGATTGGTGGTTTCTGAGGGCGAAAAAAGTGCGCTGCGGAGTCGGCTCAGGTATGAGATGAGAAAAGCCCTCGAGAGAGGTCAGTTTCAATACTTTTTTAAGTACTTCGCCTTGTACGCTGAACTATCATCTGCGGTTATCCTGGCGCTTCATCATACTTACGTAGCTATGATATCTTGATCTGGCTATCTGACCATTTTCCAGAGACCTTTTAACGGCACATCCCGGCTCATTCAAATGAAGGCAATTATGAAACTTACAGTTATGACTAACTTCGCGCATTTCGGGAAAGTAGTCCGAGATCTCTTGTTTTCCCATATTGATAAGACCGAGTTCCTTAATACCAGGTGTATCAATGATAAAGCTA
>JBCCIX010000350.1:0-5097 GCA_039028075.1 Bacteroidota bacterium
TACAATGCTGTGGTTAGTTCATTTGATGGGACGCAGGTCAGTTTACTTTTCAACTATGTCGGTAAAACGCTGCAAGGGCTTCAGGTAGGAGGTTTTAACCGTGCAGAAACCATTGAAGGTAAGAACACAGTCAATGGCAATAAGCAAACTGCTATCCAACTAGGTTTAGTAAACCGAGCGAAGAAAATGAATGGCTTCCAAGTCGGTTTGGTCAATATGGGCGGTCAAATGCAGGGGACCCAAATAGGCTTGATTAATATATACCGAGGAGGAAAAGAAGCCAAAACACGTGATGGCACTTCCATTGGATTGTTGAATGTTGGGAAAACTATCGAACTTATGGTGTATGCCGATGAGCTTTTTTTCACCAATTACCAGTTAATTACAGGGACTCTCAAAAACGGAAGAAAGCAGGAGAATAGATTTACTTACATTCAAAACGGGATTATTTTTGGTTACAACCCTAATTTGTTAAAAGAAGACGATACGCAATGGTCGATCGGTTATGGATTGTATAAACGTTTTTTCAATAGAACGATTACCCCCGGTATGAATGAGTTCCGTTTTCTAAGTGGCGGCATTGAAGTTTTGCACTACAATCAAGGGGATGATCTTAACGAAAAACTAAATCTTATTTCTAGAGCAAAACTGTCAGTAGGTACGCGGTTGCACCCCAAACTCACCGAACTTTACCTATTTGGTGGTATCTCGTATAATCTGGCTTTTGGCGATAATCCATTACCTGTAGAACCCGGAGTTTTTAATGATTCGCGTACTTCAAACGATTATGCTCGCCAGCGTTGGGCTGGTGGTCACGTAGGGATACTCATTCATTAATAGTTTACCGAACTCCATTTTTCATGCTCCGATCAAAATTATCCTAGAAACTCAAGTCTACGTTTTTCCTAGAGCTTGGTCAGTTGGCAATTTGCCCCTTGTGGTGAGCCGGAAAGCTCAGAACCTAGTACGGTGCGCTTTCTGAGCAGCTCCTTTTTAGAAACATTTAGTGTAATCTCCAATGCGTTTTTTCAGTACACGACAAAACATAGGTCACCCCATATCCCGATGGTCTATATGGTCTATCGGGAGAGGGATCTTACTACGTTTCATGCGCCTTATTTTAAAAGTTTTCCTTCTGTTAGCTTAATAAGATGCTTCTTCCTGTTTTCCGGATCAGCATGACGCGGAAAAAAAAGATTGATTTCAACATATATCCGTCCGAAAATATGATTTGAAACTTTTGTCGTGTACCGCGATGCGTTTTCAGCAGTATTTATTAAGTCTGGATTCCTTACAATTTTCAAAAGTAGAGGCCGTCTCTAAATTCAGGAGCATTTTCAATTTGTCGTGGGTTCAATCAGATGGAACATTTAAACTCAATTTGCAGCTGTAAAAAGAACTTTAGATTAGGCGTAGAACTTTCATTCTTAAGTCATCCCACGAAATGGAGGGACTTTACCATTAGAAAGTAAACGCCGGACTTTTTGAATAACAAAGATGTCTTCACTCGACATGATTTAATAGCTAAAAGACAATCGCAACAAATTGAAATGCACCCTTAAATTCAGCATCTTCAATTCGTCGAGTAAGATAATTACCCATTGAAGAAATGGCGTGTTCGCGCATATTTAATGTATGAAATACGAGATTACTAATTGAGCTACAGGAGCTTTTCGCTTTTTTCCATGTGGAGGCATTCTACGATATAGCAATACAGAATGTTATCATTCTTACATTTTTCCATGGATACGGTAAAGGCTGTTTTTAAAGGAGATCTTTCTGTAATTCGAGATGGGACATTATCTCACTCTCATCTTTCTTACTACTTTATTAAATAGCTTCGGTGCATAACGCTTTAGGTAGACACCCATTTTTTCCTTACCCCCGATGTAAGTCTCGTACCTTTTTGACTGGATGGCTTTTATGATCTTTCTGGCGCATTGATCGGCCGCCATACCGTTGGCCTGGGCCTGATCCATTTTGTGGAACTTTTCGCCTTTTTCTGTCAATGCATTTTTGGAGACATCTGTTTTTACGAATCCGGGGCAGATCATACACACACGGATATTGTGCTCATAAAGCTCGGCCTGTAAGGAATCAAAAAAACCATGTAGTGCGTGCTTGGAAGCGGCATAACCTGAACGGTAAGGCGTGCCAAACTTTCCTACCAGGCTGCTCACCACCGCAAACATGCCCTGCTTTCTTTCCATAAAATGAGCGATAAGATGCCTGGTAATTGCTATGGTACCGAAATAATTTACTTCCATGAGTTTCCGGTGCACACCTAGGTCAGTATCTTTAACTAATGATCGTTGACTAATACCCCCATTATTAACCAAAATATCGATGCGGCCGAATAATTGTATGGCCGCTTCAGTGGTTAATTGCAGTGAGTCGGCTGCGGCAAGATCCAGAGGAAGTATAGCAATGCCGGATTGAGCGGATTCCGGACAGGAGCTTTTTACTCGCTCCAGCTCTTCTATTCTTCTGGCGGATAAAATAAGCTTACAGCCTTTTTTGGTAAGTTCATAGGCCAAGGCTTCTCCAATGCCCGAAGAAGCACCTGTGATCCAGATTACCTTGTCTTCCAGTTCAATCAATTAGTTCTCAAGCTTTTCAAGACGTGTGAGTATTTTATCCATGGCTAGATTAACTTTTTCTCCGTGCTCAAGATGCATTTTATGCATTTTGCCGTGTTGATCCAACAAAGCACCTTGCTGGTCAAGGCGTTTGCTTACCTTTAGTAGTTCCACGGTATGTTCATCGATCTTTTTGAGCATCCCGGACATTTGCTCTAATAAATCACTAAACTGTTTGTTTGTCATTTTTTCAATTTGTTTAAAGATAAACAGTTTTTCTTATCGCTTGATCCGTTCATAAGTGACAAAATCAAAGGAATAAGCATGCCGATCATCTGTAGGGTGCGGGATGCGTTTTACCTCTTTCCATTCAGAAGGGTCATAGTGGGGAAAAAATGTGTCTCCATCAAAGGTCCCATCGATTTCCGTAATGTATAGCGTATCAGCGACATCAAGTCCCATTTCATAGATTTGTCCACCACCAATAATAAATGTCTCTTCGGGACTATCTTCTTGGGCTAATACAATAGCCGCTTCCAATGAATGAACAACAAACGCACCCTCGGCCGCATAGTTCGGCTGTCGGGTTATAATGATATTTTTTCGTTTAGGTAACGGCCGGTACTTGGCCGGTATGGACTCATAGTTTTTACGCCCCATGATTACCGGGTTTCCGGACGTAGTGCGCATAAAAAACTTCATGTCGTCAGGTAGGTTCCATACCAGGTCATTGTCTTTGCCAATTACCCGGTTCTTTGCTACGGCCGCAATCATTGAGATCTTCATGCCTGAAAATTAGGAGATTAGGGGGAGAATGTAGTGGAGAGGTATTGGATTTGATTAAAATGAAATTATAGCTTACCAAACACTAATTCCTTAACCTTATTGTAAATATAGATTCCAATCTACATCATGGTAATTTTTGATGATATGATCCGCATTCGATAGTTAGTATTTCTGCCGTTATCCGAAAAGCCTACTACTGTTATTCCTGCTCTTTTAGCGGCTTCTATACCGGAATTTGAGTCTTCAACAGCAACGCAATGACTACTTAATTCACCAAGCTTGCGTGCAGCAGTCAAGTAAACGCTAGGGTCAGGTTTACCAGAGTTTTCAAATTCGGCCGATGTAGTAGCATCAAATAGGTGTGTTAGTTGCAATTTCGAGAGTACTAAGGTATGATTCGATCAGGGGCGTTGGTGGCCAATCCTACTTTTAGATAACAAGATTTAAGTTGCCTGACCGTATTTTGTATTCCGTCAATGATACAATCTTCGTTTTGAATTAGTTCAATGACCTGATCGATAACCAGCTGTTCCACCTCATCTAAACCCTTGCCTTGTCACGGACTTTTAGAAAACCAAAACCGAGTAACTTGTTTAGTAGTCATGGATTGAGTTTGAGCACAGTATTGTTCATCCATCATTACCCCTAGCGTAGAAAAGACTTCTTTTTGGCTGTTTTCCAAAGGTTTTCGGAGTTGATGAGCACACCATCTATATCGAATATTACAGCTTTTTTCATGATATTGGTACTAATATTGATCTTCCTGTATTCACCACAACCTTTGATCAAAAGTGATCTCTTTCGTTTTCGTGATCCTTACATTGGGGAAAAGCGAATGCGCAGGATTAATCAAATAGTTACTGTTATCTTCATTCAAGACGGAAGGCACTTTCATCAGTAGTGTATTACCCTCACTGATCCATTGGTTGCCTAGCTTACGGCTCACCAAAGGCTCGGTTTTCCAGTTGGTTGGGGGCTTCTTAAGCACATGGATCGAATTCTCCGGTATATGAATGGTAATCATATGGTAGGGTAGCCGTCTTTTGAGGCCTTCTGTATGCGCCAGGTATTCGAGTAAAGCCAGGCTGGAGTTTTCAGCGGTATACAGAATGCGATTGCCCTTAAAGTGCCATCTTCCCGAAACCAAAAGTGAACCATAACCCGAAAGGTCCTGGGCGTAGGAGGGGTGTGCTATCCGGTAAACCAGCATTTAAGCCTAAGAAAGGATGCCGAGTTTCGTACGAATGATCTCTTCTTTTACCTGTTGGATACCGGTGATACTGTGCATCATTTCATAAGGGGTTTTCCCTTGGAAAATGGCTTTTCCGGTGCTTAGCCATTGCCTGAAAGTATCGATACTGTAAAAAGCATCAAGGCCTTCTTTGTAGAGGTCCATTACCTGTAAAAACCGATCAGAAAGCTCTTTGCTGAGGAGCTTATTGCTTAATTCCCTTTGTAAAGTGCGTGTGGCCACCCCAAGTAGTTTAGCGGCAGCATTTTGACTGGCGCCCACCGCGGTCATAAACTTTTTCAAAAATGAACTTGGAATCTGCTCATCTTTATAGAGAAAGCCATTCAATAATTCATAGATAGTTTCCCTTTCCAGTATATGTGATGGGACGGCCATAGGCAAAGTCTTTATTAAGTATACGACAAATTTAATGGTTTAGTTATTAAATTGACGTAATTCTTTAAAAGTCTTTTTGCATAGCTAACCTGTTCCCTCTAAAAA
>JBCCIX010000351.1:0-5059 GCA_039028075.1 Bacteroidota bacterium
CAAGCAAAAGGTGACTGCCCTAAGCGAGGGTATGGCCGAGTTGAAAAGCAGGACTATGTCAGAGCCCATCGTTACGGGTACCCACATTGCCTTTACTAACATCGTCAACGGCACATTGAAAGACGGTAATGCTTTTAACCTGAGTGAGATCTGCCTCTACAAAGTGGAAGGCGGGAAAATTGTATCTGAAGAATTCATCTATTAAAAAAAAAAGAAAATGAGAACACGAAAAAAACTTGGCCTCATGCTGGCCTGTATCGCATTTGCTATTGCGCCTACTTACGGACAAAGTATGAGCAAAAAGTATAAAACGGTACGATCAGAAACGGTGATCAATGCTCCCGCCCACCGTGTTTGGGAAGCTATGGTATTGGACTATGGGGAGATCTCAAATTTTTCACCCTACATCTATACCTCCAACTATGCGTCCGGTTCGTTGAAAGGCGAAGTAAATGCAGAAAGAAAATGCGCATTTAACGAAAGTGGCAGTAGATGGACACATGAAAAGATCGTAGAGATTGATCAGCAGAATAGGGTGATGAAGAATGTGGTAATAGATGCCCAGAAGTTTCCACTGAATATGGATAATTCATTTGCCTATTATCGCGTGACGGACAATGGTGACGGCACGTCTACCGCTGCGTATGAATTCAGGTATCGTACCAAACCGGGCTTTATGACGGGCATGGTAAAAGGAAAATTCCAAAAAACCCTGGACGACACGCTGACCGGCTTAAAACACTACATAGAAACCGGAGAAATTGTCAACGCGTCAAGTGGTAACTGGAAAGAGGTCAAGAAAAGGTACTCATCCAAAAACTAAAGACTATGAAACTGAATTTTAATAAAGAGATAACCGTAGATATTTCGTCCCAAAAAGCCTGGGAACTGCTAGCCGGTAAATATGAGTGCGTAGGGGATTGGGCCACCATCATCCCGGAGTCTTCGCCACAAAGGAGAGAGAGTGAACTTGTTGGCAGAACCTGTTCGTCAACCTATGGTGACGTTCAAGAAATGATCACCCATTGGGATGAGGAAAATATGACCTACAGCTATGAAGCGGATGGCCTGCCGTCCCTGTTTAAAAGTGGGAAAAATGTATGGCAGGTAAAAGCCACCGGAGACCGGAGTTGTATTGTAAGTATGCGCCTGAACATGGAAATAGCCGCCTTACCCGGGTTTTTCATGGGCTGGATGTTAAGGTCAAAAATGAATAAGGATTTAGACGGTCTTATGGAGGACTTAAAGCACTATGCCGAAAAAGGTGTGCCGCACCCTAAAAAGTTGAGGTCTTTAGAAAAGTGGCAAAAACATAAAGCCAAAAAAGCAGCCTAAAGAGGGCTGGCGAGACTGGAAAAGATGCGGTGAATCACTGGTTTCGCCTGCCCTCCTACTTCGAAAAGCGCTTATGGAGTTCCAAAACTTGCGAAATAACCATTTGCTTACCGTCATTTGTAATTACAAAATCTGATCGACGAATCCTTTCGGTCTCAGGGAGCTGCTTTTCTATAATTGCCCTTATTTCAGTCTCGCTTCTGAACGTATCCCTTTTCAATACGCGTCGAATTCGTATTTCCTCCGGGGCAGATACATTGATCACATAATCGAGGCCTTTATATGATCCGGATTCAAACATAAGGGCGGCTTCCTTAATGGTATAGTCAGTTTCTTGATGCTGTTGCCATACTTGATAGTCACGACCTACGGCGGGATGAACCAGTGCATTTAATTTGGCTAATTCATCTAAATCTTTAAAAACTTTACCTGCTAGATAACCTCGCTGGATATTACCTTTTTCATCATAAGCTTCTTTTCCAAAAGTACTTTTGATCTCTTTCTTTAGATCCTCTTGATTCTTCATAAGCCATCTGGCGCGAGAATCCGCATTGTACACGGGTACTCCTAGAGTGGAATATATTTTGCAGATTAAGCTTTTACCCGAGCCTATACCTCCGGTAATTCCGATCTGAAGGTTACTCATTAAAAATAACCTTGACGCTAATTGAATCTATGGAGGCCTCATTTACTATTGCGGGCACTCTGACCAAAGAAGGAACAACCGTGGAGTCTGATGGATTAAAGGTGGCATACTCAGCGACCACTTCGAATTCACTCGGATCAACCTGACTGGCCTTGTCCACCGAAACGACATAGTCGACGGTAATATCTCCAGTTTCCAACAAAGCGTTTTCGGGAAAATTGATGTCTGAAATAGACACCAAGCGACTGCTGCTGGTAAATTCATCTATATTAAAGCTGACATTAACCGTAGGAGGGTTTCTGGAGAGCATTCTTGCTTTCGGATGATTTAAAGCCACAGGAATGATCTCGTCATAGTCTTCGTCAATATCGTCTTGTGGAATGGTTAAGGTAACCGTATCCGGTAGATCAGCCAAAACGGATGCCGGTCCAGAAACCCTGACTGTATCAGGAGTAAGGCCAACGCTTGAAACCAAGTGAAAGTCACTTTCTAAATCGATAGTTGTACTATCGATATTAACATACAACAGACGATCCTCAAACTTGTCAAGATGTATGTACAGCGTGTCTGTAATTACAAAGTTTAAATCGAATTCGTTTAATTGATCTACCAAAAAAGCTGGCATAACCGAACCACTGATTTTCTTAATCTCCAGCGGGTTATCAAGTGGTATTTGAATGGGACTTACTTTAATACCCAGATTATTCCTAAGTAAATTCCATCCTAATCCACTTACATTAAGTTGAATGTCCTCGGGTAATGCGTCTACCGCAACGTATTTGTCCGTATCATACACAAATTCCAGCGGATATCTCACATTAGCTGAGTAGTCCTCATTAAGTGCATTGAAAAACCAAAAAGTAGAGGCCGCCAAAAAACAAAGAATAATCACTCTATACCGATAAGCGCCTTCTGGCTTTAGTGCTTTCGCTATCTCAAAGAATTTCTTCAAGCCTTTTTGCCTTTATCAGAAGGAGGTCTACTAGCCTCGAGAGATATTGAACTTTTTTGCACTTTCATTTTTACCCCCTTATCTATCTCCAGAGATACAGCATCAACCTCAACTGTGAGCACCTTTCCGTGGATACCTCCCGCCGTGATCACCTGATCACCTCGCTTTATTTCTTCAATAAATTTCTTCTGTTCCTTTTGCTTCTTTTGTTGAGGTCTTATCATAAAAAAATAAAAAACTAAGGCAACGCCCCCGAATAAGATGAGAGATGAATACGGACTTCCATCACTTGCTGCTTGTAAAAATAGTGTCTTGAACATTGCTTGATCTTAAAATTTCGCTCAAAAGTAAGCTTTTAAAAACAAAAAATCCCAACCTGAAATCAGGTCGGGATGCATTAAAAACCGTCTCTATTTTATTATTTCACCGGGCCATTGGCTGCATTATCTTCGGGGGCTGGTGTTACCATGGACTTAATCCTAAGGGTCGTCGTTTTCGGCCAGGTATTGGCCGTAATAGTCACCGTCTTATTTTGAACGTTTGGCTTACCCTTACTATTGAATTTTACCAACATCTCTCCCGATTCGCCAATACCTATTGGTTCTCTTGGATACTCTGGAACGGTACATCCGCAAGAACCTCTGGCGCTCTGTATAATCAAAGGAGCATCACCGGTATTCGTAAATTTAAAGATATGTTCAACAACGTCACCTTCATTAATGGTGCCGAAATCATACTCCATCTCTTCGAATTCAAAAGTTGGAAGAGGGCCTTCTGGTTTTGTTTCTGGCTCAACGGGTGTACTCGTAGGATTAGCCGGCGTGGTGGAAGTACCTTCCATTTCTGCTAATCTACTTTCCAGTTCTGCTATCCTTTTCTCGGCATCTTTATTACTACAAGCGCCGGCAATTAACATTACAAGTCCAACAACTAGGGATAATTTAAATCCTTTCATCTCAATAAAATTTTAATCTCTTAATTACTATTCAATCCAAATTCGTTTTAAAAACAAAGGCTGGATCAAAAGGTTTCTTACTCCTTATCACCAGATTTTATGTGGCTTATTAGTTCATCCACATCTTCAAGTAACTTTTCCGCTTTAACTTTAGCATCATTTACTACTTGTTCGCCATACGTTTTCGCCTCGCTGAAAACACCATCCTTGTTTGACACTAAATCGTCTAACAGATCCTCTAGTGTTTTCTTATACTTATCTAAACGATAACTCAATTTATCTCTTGTATTGGAACCTTTATCAGGTGCATATAAAATCCCCAATGCCGCTCCTGTGGCAGTGCCTAATAAAAAGGCTAAAAAAGTACTTCCTGACTTGCTCATATTTATTTGTTATCTAATAGTCCTCTTCCGCTTTTTTTAATGTCACCGCTCGATCGTAATTCATCCGCTATGACATCTAATACACCGTTTATAAACAGTTTGCTCTTAGGTGTACTGTATTTTTTTGCGACCTCAATATATTCATTAATTGTCACTTTAACAGGAATGCTTTGGAAATTAATCATCTCGGCGATTGCCATATCAAGGATAATTTTATCGGTCATAGCAATTCTATCTATTTCCCAATTTTTTGTTTTCTTGGCAATCAAATCCTCGTACCTAGGCTCCACCTGAAGGGTATCCTCATACAACTTTACAAAGAACGATTTGTCGTCTTCCCAATTATAAGACAACTCCTGCAACTTGAAATCTCCCAAGTTATCCTCTTCGATGGACTTTACTGTCTTGGTAACCAAGCTCTTGATAATTGCCCGGTCCTCACTCCAATTCAAGTCCATTTCTTCCATGAACTTATCAATGACATCACTCTTAAAAATGATGTCTTTTATTACGTAGGCCACGATGATTTTATCATCATCAAAAGAAGGACTTTTTGCAGATAAATAAGCTTTATACTGCTCGTCACTCCTTACCTTTTTAAACCACTGTCGAATCTCTGATTGACATTCTGACCAATCTAGATTCTCTCGCAAGCTAAGGCTTTCACGGTAAGGATTAGATTCTATGGCTTTGATTAACAAATTTTTAACAAAGTTCGAATGGTCGCGTTTTTCGTCACCTTGCGCTATGTTTTTGAGATCAATCAGCAGGTTGAGCATTTGAATGTA
>JBCCIX010000352.1:0-5048 GCA_039028075.1 Bacteroidota bacterium
CAACACTAAAATTGAAGAAGATCCCAATCAGTCGTATGAATACCAAAGTATCAATACCGAGATCCTGGCCATTATCATTGAACGGGCAACCGGTCAAAAACTAGCCGAATACTTTGAAGAAAAAATATGGCAGCCCTTAGGTATGGAGTATGATGCCAGTTGGAATATTGACAGCAAAAAGCATGAAACCCCCAAAGGTTATTGCTGCCTGAATGCCAGAGCCCGTGATTTTGCAAAGCTCGGTCGTTTGTATTTGACGCGAGGGAACTGGGAGGGTAGTCAGATCATTAACGAAGACTGGATAGATCGCTCGATTCTACCGAATAGGCTAAATGGCTGTTATCAATATCAATGGTACAGTTACGAAAGCTACCTTAGAAATGAAGAAGGAGAAACCCTGTATTTTCCAGATTCTGTTTCGGCAGCCGAAAACGTAACTTCTTTTGATCAGGTGCGGGCCTCGGTAAGAAACCCGGGACAGTACTACGTAGAAAGTTGTGGCCCCGCCTTTTTAGCCATCGGTATTTTGGGTCAGTACATTTATGTAGATCCAGAGCAGAATTTGATCATGGTACGCTTTGGTAAAAAAAATGACTTTGGTTACCCATATTTGTTTTCTAGAATTGCCGAGTTGATCAGGTCAAATGGATAGGCTTAGTTCTTCATCAAGTTTATCCAGAGCGTTCTTACTGACTACATAGGCATAAATACTGTTCGGAACGATCAATAAGTCATCTGAGTCTTCAAATTTTGACCTACTCGTTATTATGCCTTTTTTTAGCCCATTTTTAGTCATGAATTGTTTGAGTTTCTTGGAGCGTGGGTTATCTGACCATTTTACTTCAACAGCCCATCTTACCTCTTGAAAATTTCTACTCACCTGAATTAGATCAACTTCTCCCTCGTCTTTACCTTTTTTCCAATTCGCATATCGTAAAAACTCATGTTCCCTATGAAGATATTGGGCATACACTGCCGTTTCAACCAAATGAGGGAAACGTGGATCACCTTCTTGAATTCGTCCAAATAGACCTGTGTAAAGGCTTGGGTTAGTCAAGTAAACTTTAAATTGTGTGATATTCTTAAATCTCTTAGCAGTCATATCAACCCGGTGTAAAACTTTTATCAAAAAAGCAGCCTCCAAATACTTGATATATTTCTTAATCGTCTTATTGTCTGTGTTCGTCTCTTGAGAAACCCCCTTGTAGTCAAGGATTTCACCTGTACGATATGAAAGAACATTAAAAAACTGCTGTAGCTCTAAAGTGTTTTCAATACCAAATAAGCCAGGTAAGTCTTTCATTATCACCTTATCAGTTATATCCTTTTGAATAATACGTTCAGGGTTCTTGACCCTCTCTGAATTCAGGGAAATCTCTGGAAAGCCTCCAAAATTGATATAGTCAATAAAATGGGCATTAAATTTTTGAATATCATCACACGCATAAAAACGTCTAGGCTCCAGAAAGTCTACTTCTATCGGTACAAGGTTTTTATCATATTGATTTAGATCTATGTACTCTGAAAAGGTCAAAGGAGGTAAGAAATAGTCAGTAAACCTGCCTGCACCGCTCTCTATACTTTTCATCCTTAATGCGGCAGCGGCACTACCACTGGCAATGAATTTTGACTTTCTGTTTTTATCAACAAGGGATTTTAAATGGATCTCCCAGTCTTTTAAATACTGAATCTCATCAAAGAAAAAGTAAGATCCTTCAATTTTAGTATCACTTACAGAAATAGCATCGTAAATGAGTTCTTCAAGCGGCATGTTAGTATAAATAGGCGTATCCATGCTGAAATAAAAAATACTATTTGGATTTATGCCGGAATCCAGCAGGTCTTGAATCGCCTGATACATCATTACGGTTTTACCAATTCTTCTCGGCCCCATAAGAACTACCGCACGATGTGGAAAAGTTTGAGAAACAAGTTCGTAAAACCCATGATAATACCTTCTTTTACTCAGGTCTTCGTAGAAAGGGATCTTTCTGTCTCTCCACCAAGCATTATCATCTTGGATCCTCGCTAAGAGTATCTTTTTATCAAAACCCATAAGTTAGATTTAAGGATGGTCGTCCCAAAATTAATAAATTCTAATTTAAGGACGGCCATCCCAAAATTTATGCTTTGGTAAGGTTTGCAGACAGTGCTTATGCCGCTAATTAAAAATCTGATAGACCACAAGAGCGCTGAGGTAAGCTAGTCCTGACATGTAAACTAGTTGCAGCATTGGCCACTTCCAGCCTTTCGTCTCTCGGTAAACTACAGCCAAAGTACTCATACATTGCATAGCAAAGGCGTAAAAAATCAGCAAGGAAAATCCTGTGGCAAAATCATATCTGGGCAAGCCGGTATCCGGATTGATCTCATTTTCCATTCTTTTCTTCACTGTAGCCTCATCATCGGTGCCTCCAATGCTATAAATAGTAGACATAGTCCCCACGAATACTTCTCTTGCCGCAAAAGACGTAATGAGCGCGATACCTATTTTCCAATCGTAGCCTAATGGCTTAATCACGGGTTCAAGTGTTTTACCAAAAATGCCGGCGTATGAATTCTCCAATCTGTAAGCTGATATTTCATTAGCTAACTCGTCTCCGCTTAGCTCCGGATATTTCGCCTTTACCACTTCATCTGCGTTATCCATTTTAGCACTAGGCCCGTAAGAGGCCAGCACCCATAAAATAATGGATATCGCCAGAATGATCTTTCCGGCCTGGATTACAAAGGTCTTTGACTTTTCGTACATGGTGAGTACTACGTTTGCCCAACGCGGCGTTTTGTAAACAGGAAGCTCCATGACCAAAAAGCTTCTTTCTTTAGTGGTCAATATCGCTTTCATTGCGGCCGCTGAAATTAGCGCAGCCAAAAGCCCGATAAGGTACATCCCCAGCAAAGCGAAGCCTTGTAAATTAAAAACCCCTAATATCTGCTCTTCGGGAATAATTAAAGCAATAATTATGGTGTACACGGGTAAACGGGCGGCACAACTCATTAAAGGGGTCACAAATAGGGTGATAAGCCGTTCCTTCCAATTTTCAATGGTCCGGGTAGCCATTACCGCCGGAATAGCGCATGCCACTCCCGTGATAAGAGGAACAACGCTTCTGCCGTTCAGCCCGAACTTACTCATCACTTTATCCATCATAAAAACCACACGTGCCATGTACCCCGTCTCTTCGAGGATTGAAATAAAAGCGAACAAAATGGCAATCTGGGGTATAAATATGATTACTCCACCTATACCAGCGATTATCCCTTCCGTTAATAAATTAGTTAGCGCGCCCGGAGGAAGCGTTCCGGACAACCAAACGCTTAAATCTGAAAATGTGGTATCAATCAGATTCATAGGCGCTTCCGCCCAGGCAAAAATGGATTGAAAAATCAAAAATAAAATGCCCAGGAATAGTAAATACCCGTAAACTTTGTGCGTTAAGACAGCATCGAGTTTCTGGGTCCACGGTTTGGGTAGCTTAGCAAATGTTTCTTCTACCGCAACGTCAATTAATTTGCTAATCTTTTCATAACGCGCGAGAGTTTCTCTTCTTCTCAATTCATCCCGCTTGAAATTGTACTGGTCAGAAATAGCGTTGATTGCCTCCTTTTTTTCTTCGGAAAGGGTACTAATTATTTGATTTTGCTGAAGAAGCTGGTAAGCATAGTAATCTTCCTTTATGGAAAACTTGTCTTTGATGCGGTCTATAGCCTCTGTGGCAAAGTCACTAATCCGGAGAACGGGCTCAAAGCTTTTTGCATCCTTGCGGGCAAGAACTTGTTTAAGCTCATGAAGTCCTTTGCCTTTCCGGGCGTTTATCGCTATTACAGGTACGCACAACACTTTAGATAGCCTTTCGTGATCGATCGACAAACCTAGTTTCCTGACTAGATCCATCATATTCAGCGCCAGTACACATGGAATACCTAGATCATGAATTTGTGTGAATAGCAATAAGTTCCGCTTCAAGTTGGATGCATCTACAATTACTACCACTTTGTTAGGATACAGCGGATTATTCCTATCTCCCAGAATATTAAAAACTACTTTCTCGTCTGCGGAATGAGGGTAGATGCTGTAAGTTCCTGGTAAATCAATGACTTCTGCGGTAAGGTTCGGTGATAATTGGGCGAAACCTGTTTTCTTATCGACGGTGACCCCGGAGAAATTCCCGACTTTTTGATTTAATCCGGTGAGATGATTAAATAATGAGGATTTTCCTGAGTTGGGATTGCCTACCAGAGCAATTCGCATGGAAGCCCCCATTTTGTCTATTGGATTGAGATTTTAATCGCCTCGTCAAGACGTAAGGAAAGTTCATATCCAGAAACACTAACGCAAACGGGCCCGCCGAATGGAGCCGAGTAATTCATGGTAATAACTTGACCGGGTATACAGCCCATATCAAGAAGTTTTAGTGAGAGCTCATCATCCAACAGTTCGGAAATGATACCGCTTTCACCGGGATTTAAATCAATTACGCTTTTTACGTTCAATTTTTAAGATTTCGACGTATCCAACTCAAGAAATGCTAAAATAAAAACCCTATCTGCACGTCAAAAGTTTCGTCGACATCGGACTTGGCGTAGCTAGTGGTTATTACCCATTTGTAGAACAATCGCATCCATACGCCCCCTCCGAAGCTGCGGTGCCAGGTGTCTGAATCTTCTCCGGGTTGCCAAACGCGACCTTGGTCCATAAATAAATTTATTCCGACCAAGGCCGTAGCTAGGTAGGATTTAAAATAGGAAAGTTTTTGCCTAACCTCAATGTTATGATAAAAGCTGGTTTCTCCGGCAAATCGACTTCTTCTCATTCCCCTCAAATTACCCGTAAAACCCAATCCCTGGTTTCCTCCTAGAACATTTGCCTTGAAAAAAGGAGCGTCGCCTACGTTATGACCTCCCCCTATACGCGTAGCCAAAGTAGTATGGGTATTCTCCAAGGTAACGTAAAACCTCAAGTCGGTACGAAAGTTCGAAAATGACCTATTGTTTATATTGACACCTTCATAAAATTCCAAGTCCGTAGACCATAAAGCCCCTTTTTC
>JBCCIX010000353.1:0-5048 GCA_039028075.1 Bacteroidota bacterium
ACACCCATGAAAACCGCTTCTAGTAGACCTTCATCATTTTTAGCGCCTTCAGGCACTTGCTGGATATCAATTTCTGAACTTGTTACTTGGCGCAGGATAGAAATACTAAAGGGTATCGTCCCTGAATTTGAAGTGATCGCCGTCTGACCATCGTGAGAAAGCGCGAGGCCGTAAGGGTGAGGGGCGATTTGGTGAGTAATACCCAAAGGTCTGATTATTCTTCCATTTGGAATGATGGTAGCTCCTTTGAAATCAATTTTGCAGTATTCATTCTTTGCAGGTGCGCTGATGAGCCATACATCTTCTTTGATTTCTGAGGGTCTATTACACGAAAGAACGAATAGGCAAAGGAGAATAAGTAAATAAATTGACCTGTTCATGGGATTCGTAGTTAGGCTCTGGCTATATTCAATCACCTAAGGTGATAAGGATTAGGTTTTCTGTTTTTTGGAAGAGTAGACGTCTAAGATTTTAGTAAAGAGGAACTATCTTTTTGTATGGATAAAAAATAGGTCGTTTTCCCTGATAAAACAAAGAAATAAGGGGACACCTGTACAAGATGTCCCCCACAAATTTTATTAATTGGATTCCCACCAACCCGGAGTATTGATGTTGTCCGATCCTCCCAATGCCAGTACAGCAGCCGAATAATTGTCTGCATTAAGCGTTTGTTCACTATCCGGATAAAAGAATCTAACCGGAACTACATCATTATTCACATTGTCCTGACCGGGTACAATGAAAGAAGGGAAACCGGTTCTTCTAAAATCGAACCATCCTTCCATACCTACCAGGAAGCTGCCCAGCCATTTCTGCGTGATAATGAGCTCCAGTGTTCCATCATAGGCTACACCTGTTTGGGCAAGGTAAGCAGCGACATCCTGACCTGTATTCCAATACTCTAGCTCAGCAGTTACACCTGCGTTATAATACGTTTCCGCATCACCGCTAATCAATCCTCTTTGTGCTGCTTCGGCTAGAATGAATTGCACTTCCGAAAACTTCATAATCGGAGCTTCCACCGAATTAGGCGAATCGTAGAAGAAGCTCTGATTAAGTCGAGATACGTTAGATGCACCTCCATTGTAAGTGGATGCATTATTTTCACTCAGTCCATTTGGAAGACCTGCAAATAGTGTTGGATCATCATCAGGATTGTCTGTTGGTTGAAACCAAGCAGATATTCTATTGTCACCGTATTGCTTTAAAAATGCCTCGCTGGTAGTACTCATTCTGTGCTCATCAAAACCACCGATTCGGCCATTACTTATGGGCCATGAATCGACCTGACTCGTAGCAGGGTAAATGAGTACGGCATTGTCTGAATTACTCTCAAAAATATTTCCTGCATCTGCAATGGCTTGCATAGCGGAAGAAACATCAGATACATTTGAAGATCTCATCAGATACCTGAGTCTTAACGAGTTGGCCAGTTTTCTCCAGTTGGTAAGATCACCATCAAAAATGACGTCTCCTCCGAAAATTTGCTGACCTTGTGCAAGCAATTGATCTGCTCTTTCCAGATCTGCAATTATTCCCGTATAGATATTTTGTTGAGCATCATAAGTAGGTTGGAAATTATCTTCAGTCTGTCCATTTATCGCTTCAGAATAGGGTACATCACCCCAGCAATCAGTGAGCTGCGCATACATCCAGGACCTCAAAACCAAGGCAATTGCCTCATAGCTGGTATTTTCTGATCCTTCTGCTGTAGCAATTGAAATGATGTTTTCAGTAACAGCAATGTTTTCATACATATCATTCCAAAACCCGGATTCGGTACCCCAATTGTAACGATCAAAATCAGTAAAGTTAATTTTGGCAGTCAATTGAGCTACGATATTTCCGTTGTCCCATGCCTGATCTACCACTGAATTCACCCCGTTGGAAATAGCTGTGGATAATAACAAGTTTGCTGTAACAGTTTCCGGCTCATTTGGATTTGTATTCGTATCCTCAAAATCATCCGTGCAACCTATTGCTACGGTAAGAAGTAAGATTGCTACTATTTTTATTGTTTTCATTTTTACCATGATTAAGCGCATTTGTGATTAGAATTTGACATTCAGGTTAAAGCCCATGCTTCTCGAAGAAGGCGTTGCCATGTCTTCCACACCTGGCACAATGGTTCCCTCATCAAATGAGATGGTCTCAGGGTCAAAATGTGGGTTTTCTGTCCATAACGCCAGGTTTCTTCCTACTGCAGATAGGGTTATGCTTTGAATAGGAAGATTGGTATATAATGATTTAGGAAATGTATACCCGATTTTTACCTCTCTCAACTTCAGATAGGACGCATCGTACATCCCTACTTCTTCATTGCCTCTATTGTATCTCCACCAGTAGTAATCTCTGCCGGAGAGCCTGACGTCATTTGGTCGAAAGGACCCATCTCCATTTTCGATAACGCCTTCAGAAATGATTCCTTCTTCCCTGCCCTCTGCTGTAAAGTCCATCATGCCGGAAGTACCCCCGATCAGCACGGTTCTGGACATCACCACGCCTCCATGCCTCCAATCAAATAATACACCCAAATTAATTCCTCTGTAGGAAAAGTTATTTTGAAAACCGACCATGAAATCGGGATTGTAATTTCCTAGATTTCTCAACTCAGGATCACGAATAGCAAAGCCATCTTCGTTGTGGATTACCTCACCATCAAATGGGCTATTAGGATCATCTACTTGCGCAAAGCCGGTCCCGTAAACATCACCCATTCTTTCCCCTACTCTCGCAATTACTTGTAGGTAATTTGATGAGATCGTGTATTCTTCAAGACCACCAGTGAGGCTTTTTACTTCTCCTCTGTTTCTCGTAAAGTTAACGGAAGTGTTCCAAGAGAAACCATTTCTGAGTCTAACCGGATTTGCATTTAGCATGATTTCAATGCCTTGGTTTTCTATCTCACCGGCATTAATTACTCGTGAGGTAAATCCTGAAGTGATGGCTACCGGCAAACTCAAGATTTGATTTTCAGTATTTGTTCTGTAATAGGTAAAATCCACTCCAAGTCTTCCGGAGAATAATCTTATATCTGTCCCAACCTCAAATGAGTTTGCACGTTCCGGTTTAAGCTCTGGGTTTTTGAGGTCTCTGGGTATTGTTACGCGCTGGCTTGATCCCCACGGCTCAGAAAATCCGAAGGTATTCACCAGTTGATAAGGATCAGTATCGTTTCCTACACTCGCCCATCCTGCTCGGACTTTTGCAAAAGAAATCACTGACGGCAACACAAACATGTCAGATAAAACTGCGCTCAAGGAAAAGGAAGGATAGAAGTATGACCAGTCTGAAGATGGAAGTGTACTGGACCAATCGTTCCTTCCGGTAATATCAAGGAATAGCATGTTCTTATATGCCACATTAGCGAATCCATACAAACTGTGGACCTCTTTCTCTTCATCAATAAACGTTTTAGTCAAAGGTTCCGCTGCATTTTCAAGTGAATAGATCCCAGGTACAGACAATGAATTTGCACTTACCCTTCGATAGTAATCGTCTACTTCTCTTATGTTACCGCCTATAGAGATAGAAGTATAGAAATCAGCATTGATCTCCTTATTGTAAGTGAGAAGGAAATCATGGTTAACTTCTTCAGCGTATAAGTAATCCTCTCTGTATTGCCCATTTGCAAATCTTTGTGTACTGAAAGCTCTTTTTCCTCTTCTCAACTCACTTGAGAAATCGGCTCCCGATCTCAACATAAGAGAAAGCTCGTCAGTAATATCGATATCCAATCTTAGGTTACCAAATACCCGATCCTTATCAAATTCATTGGTATTCTCATTCATGGTGAAGTACGGATTGTCATGCCAGTTGTAGTTGTAGTTAAACTGCTGAATTCCCTCTAACCCTGGTTGCCAGTAGTTTTCCAAGGTAGACATATCAATTTGCCTTCCGAACCAAACCCATAGGTACATGATGTTTTCTGTACCATAGGAGTTGTTTGGTCTGTTGTCGCTAAATCCATTCACATAATTTACCGATGCCGTTGCTTTGATGTTTTCATTTAGTTTATATGATCCATTCAAAGCAAATGTCCTCCTGTTGTAATCGGTGTTAGGAAGGATTCCTTCATTAGCAAGATTTGTATAAGAAACTCTGAAATGTCCATCGTCATTACTCCCGCTAAAGGCCACATTTGTGGTTATTGTGTGTCCGGTTTCAAAGAAATCCTCAATATTATTAGGGTTAGCTACCCAGGGTAGTGGAGTTGTGGTATCGGCGAATGAACCATCCTCATTTCTTGGCCTCAAAGCAAAATCTCCGGCTCTAAGCCCGGAAGATGTTGGGCTATTGTGCTGGGCAATCAGTCGTCCGTCCAGGGGTGGGCCCCAGCTTTCATCAATGTTATCATTTACACCTGCTCCGAATCCGTCAACAAACTCAAATTCTCCACCGGCTCCCTGACCGTATTCATTTTGGTACTCCGGAATTCTTAATGGTTCCTCCCAGGTCACTGATTGATTAAAAGAAACACCAATTCCTTTTTGACCCTGGCCAGATTTTGTAGTAATTAAGATTACCCCATTTGCCCCCCTGGATCCATAAAGTGCGGATGCACTTGGTCCTTTCAACACTGATATGGATGCAATATCATCAGGATTAATATCTTGGGCTCCATTTCCATAGTCGGTCTCAAGATTGCCTTCTGCTCTGTTGCTCACCGTTCTGTTAGTGGCGATCGGGACTCCATCCACCACAAACAAAGGAGAGTTATTACCAGGAATCAAAGAACCTTCCCCACGTATAGTTATTAGAGAAGTAGAACCTATTCCGCTATTACCACCTGTGACTTGCACACCTGCCATTCTTCCCGAAAGAGAGTTCAATACATTGGCTTCTTTAGCTTCTGCAAGCTCTTCTCCCTGCACCTCCTGCACGGCGTATCCAAGTGCTTTTGTTTCCCGCTCCACTCCCAAAGCCGTGACCACTATTTCATCTAGCTGCGTTATGTCCTGTTCTAGTGCAATGTCTATTAAGGTTTGATTTCCGATTGTAATTTCCTGAGATGCGAAACCAATACTTGACACAAGTATCGTTTTAAC
>JBCCIX010000354.1:0-5018 GCA_039028075.1 Bacteroidota bacterium
GTGATTAATTCCGACTGGGATAGGCCTTACAGCAGGGAAAAAGCAGCATTTCCAATTGACTTTGTCAAAGACAAAAAATTCTGGCCTACCGTGGGTAGAGTAGATAATGCCTACGGTGATCGAAATTTGGTGTGTAGTTGTTTACCTGTAGAGGAATACAAAGAGCAGGAACTGGTAGAGGTGTAGTACAATTTAGCTACTGCTTTTTTATGCACCAGTTATTTTTCGTTGTAAATAACTTGCAATACGGTTCTTCCCACAGCCTCTAAAGTTTGTTTGCTGATCAGTTCCATATTGTCATCGTGGGTATGATGAAATGAGCCAAAAGTTCCATCACCAGGATCGGTTGGTATTATATCTATCATGGGTATGTTGCGGTACTTGTTTACGTAGTAGTGGTCATCGGTAATCGCACCGCCATCCCTCCTGATAAAGTAGTTAGAATACCCAATTTTTGAAGCGGTGTTCCATACCTTATCTACAATAGATGGAGCAAATCTTTTCGAATAACCTTCAACGAAAAATTTGGCGTTTTTGCCGCCTACCATATCCAACAATATGCCGTAATACGCTGAATAGTTGCTCTTGTGTGGATTCTTACCCCAGTATTGGGAGCCCATAGCCCACCATGACTCCCATCCGTCACGTAAAGCCACATAATCCTGAAAAGCAGTGTCATTCCCCCAATCTTCTCCATCGAAGAAAATGATATCGATCCCTACTTGGGGTTTCTCTGTAGCGATCAGTCTGGCTATTTCCAGCAGTACTCCCACCCCACTGGCACCGTCATTCGCTCCATCAATAGGCTCGTCTTTTCTTTCGTCATCTTTATCAGCAAAAGGTCGGGTATCCCAATGCGCGGCCAATAAAATGCGTTTTACTGATTCGGGGTTATAGCTGGCGATAATATTTTTCAGGTTCATGGCCCGGCCATCAAAACTTGTGGCCGTAAATTCTTGTTCAATCACGGTGGCTTGGAAAGACCTGAGCTTTTCCACAATCCATACCCCTGTTTCAAGATGCTCTTTGGTGCCCGGAACGCGAGGACCAAACTCAACTTGTTTTTGCACAAAAAAATAGGCAGAATCAGCATTAAAAGTGGGAGGTGTGGTGAATACCTGCTCCTCCTGCGGTTCTTCTTTGATTTTCTTCGAGCTCTCACAGCCTGCCAAAAACAAGAATGAAGAGCATGAAAAAACTAGCGCCCATAAAGCAAGGACACCAACAAATCGTTTATTTCGGGCCATCTGGCGTTTATTTTGTTTGAAACAATCCTTTGTAAAGCAAACGAAATTGACTTAGTTTTGCACCAAATATTAAAAAGTTTCTGAGGGGACAACAGTCCCCTCTTTTTATATACCTTTTTTCAAGAATGGATTTAAAGGGCAGAATTGAAAGATTAGTTCAAGAAAATCTAACCGATAAAAGCCACTTTTTAGTTGATATCGTTATCTCTGCCCGAAAAGGCCCCCGAAAGGTGCTGATCCTGATTGAAGGTGACGAGGGAATAACTATTGATGACTGTGCTACATTGAGTAGAAAAGTCGGCTTTCAGTTGGAAGAAGATGGAGCCATAGACGATAAATATACGTTGGAAGTTTCATCTCCCGGAGTTGATTTTCCCCTTGTTCTTCAAAGGCAATATAAAAGAAACATCGGTAGAAGTCTTAAAATAACCACTGCCGAAAACAACGAGCTTCTTGGAAACCTTCTAGCCGTTAGTGATCAATTCATTACACTAGACAAAGAGGTAAAAAAGGGCAAAAAGAAAGAATATGAGAAGGTAGAAATACCTTTTTCAGGTATTAACAAAGCAATTGTTCAGGTATCATTTAAATAACACTAAAAATGGATGCTTCTGTATTGATTGAATCATTTGCGGATTTTGCGAAGCAAAAAAACATTGACCGTCCTACTATGATCAGGATCTTGGAGGATGTTTTCCGCACCATGATCAGAAGAAAATTTGAGACAGATGAGAATTTCGACATTATCATAAATGCCGACAAAGGTGACCTTGAAATATGGAGGTTTAGAGAAATCGTGGATGACAACTCTGAAGATATCTGGGATCACGATAAGATCAGTTTATCGGAAGCGCAAAAAATTGAGCCTGATTTCGAGATAGAGGAGGAGGTGGCAGAGTTAATAACTCTTGAGGATTTTGGCCGGAGAGCGGTAATGACGGCACGCCAAACGCTGATCCAAAAAGTAAAAGACCTCGAAAAAGATATTCTCTACCAGAAATACAAAGACCTCGTAGGAGAGATTATTACGGGTGAAGTATATCAAATTCTAAGTCGAGAAATCTTGTTGATCGATGCCGAGGGCAATGAAATCTCCGTGCCAAAGAGCGAACAGATCTACAAGGACCGCTTCCGCAAAGGTGATTCCGTTAGAGCTATTGTCGACCGGGTAGATATGTATAATGGTAGCCCAAAGATAATTTTGTCCCGTACCAGCCCCGTATTCTTAGAACGGCTTTTTGAAAGTGAAGTCCCTGAAGTTTACGATGGGCTTATTACGATCAAGAAGGTAGTAAGAGAACCGGGAGAAAGAGCTAAAGTAGCGGTCGAGTCGTACGACGACCGCATCGACCCGGTAGGAGCTTGTGTGGGTATGAAAGGTTCCAGAATACACAGCATAGTAAGAGAACTTCAAAATGAGAACATCGATGTTATAAATTATACGGATAACAATGATCTGTACATCTCAAGAGCACTAAGCCCGGCAAAAATCACCTCTATAAAGATCGATGAGGAAGAAAAAAGAGTTTCTGTCTACCTTAAACCGGACCAGGTGAGTCTGGCTATCGGCAAGGGCGGGCAAAATATTAAACTCGCCAGTAGATTGGTGGGAATGGAGATTGATGTGTTTAGAGAACTGGGAGAATTTGAAGAGGAGGATGTTGATCTTGATGAGTTTGGAGATGAAATTGAAGATTGGGTGATCGATGAACTTAAACGAATAGGTCTGGATACCGCAAAGAGTGTACTCACCTTGACTAAAGAAGAGTTGGAGAGAAGGACAGATTTAGAAGAGGAAACCATCGCAGATGTCCTATCTATTTTGAAAAAAGAGTTCGAATAGGATCAATTTTATAAGTCATAAAAAAAAAAGATATTTGAAATATGTCAGAAGAAAGAACCATGAGGCTCAGCCAGGTGGCAAGAAAACTAAATGTGGGACTGACCACAATAGTAGATTTTCTTGCCGAGAAGGGTTTCGAGGTAGATAGTAGCCCAAACTCGAAAGTGACTGGTGAGCAGTTCACTATGTTATCGAGAGAGTTTGCTGCGTCTGCTCATGAAAAAGAGGAGGCTTCAGGTCTTACTATTGGCACAAAAATAGAAACCGAGACCGAGGCTAAACCTGCTGAACCGGTAATAAAACCCCGGAAACAGGAGGAAGAGAATATTTTGATCAAGAATCTTTCCGTTGAGAAAAAAGACGTTGAACCCGAGCCGGAACCTGCCGAAAAAGAAAAAGTCGATCAAGAAAAACCTAAGCTAAAGGGGCTGTCCGTAGTAGGAAAAATAGATCTCGATAAGAAAAAAGAAGGATCAAAGGAAAAAGAAGCTGAGGCTGAAGCTACCGGCAAAGAAAAAACGGACGGAGTACAAAACACGGCCAGTAAGAAAGAATCGGAACAGCCAGAACCGGCAGAAGTTCACAAAGCAAAGGCCGATAAACTACAAGGGTTGAAAGTAGTGGGAAAGATCGATCTCCCGAAAGAAAAGGAGAAACAGCCGGTAGCTTCCTCCGATAAAAAAGAAGCCAACAAGAAGAAGCGTCCACGAAAAAGAATTGCTAGGCCAGGTACCGGAAGTCCTAATCAAGGTGGGAGACCTAATCAAAATAAAGGCCGTTTTGAAAAGGAAGAACCATCTGACAAAGAGATTCAGGATAAGATAAAGGCTACTTTGGCTAAGCTTAGCGGCGGTAAAAAGAAAGGCGGGGGAGCAAAGTACAGAAGAGAGAAGCGGTCCGCTATAGCTGAAGCGAAAGAAGAGCAAATGCTGCAAGAGCAGGAGGAATCAAAACTACTTAAGGTAACGGAGTTTATTGCGGCCAACGATCTTGCTTCATTGATGAATGTATCGGTTAACGATGTCATTTCCACCTGTATGAGCTTGGGGATGTTCGTCTCCATTAATCAGCGTTTAGACGCAGAGTCTATCACAGTTATAGCGGATGAATTCGGTTACAACGTTGAATTCACCTCAACCGATGACGAAGCCGACGTGGTGGAGGAAGAAGATTCGGCTGAAGATCTGGATGAACGTGCACCGATAGTAACCATTATGGGACACGTAGATCACGGAAAAACCTCGTTACTGGATTACATAAGAAGCTCCAAGGTAACAGCTGGAGAAGCGGGAGGTATTACGCAGCACATAGGCGCTTATGACGTAATGACTGATAGTGGTAATAAAATCGCCTTTCTCGATACACCAGGTCACGAAGCATTTACCGCCATGCGCGCCAGAGGTGCCAAAGTAACGGACATTGTTATCATCGTAGTAGCGGCTGACGATGATGTGATGCCACAAACTAAGGAAGCCATCAATCACGCACAGGTGGCCGGTGTTCCTATCGTCATTGCCATCAATAAAATTGATAAGCCCAATGCCAACGCGGACAAAGTTAGAGAATCATTATCCTCAATAAATATATTGGTAGAGGAGTGGGGCGGAAAGTACCAAAGCCAGGAAATCTCGGCTAAAACCGGTCAAGGGGTTGAAGAACTACTTGAAAAAGTACTACTAGAAGCTGAGCTACTTGAACTCACTGCTAATCACACTAAAAAGGCCGTAGGTACGGTAATAGAGGCCTCGTTGGATAAGGGAAGAGGTTACGTTGCCACACTGTTAGTGCAAAACGGTACTATGAATATCGGAGATGTGATCTTGGCAGGGGCGTTTTATGGGCGTGTAAAAGCTATGTTTGATCATAAAGGAAAAAAGCTGAAAGAAGCAGGGCCAGCTACACCGGTATTGCTGTTAGGATTAGACGGA
>JBCCIX010000355.1:0-5001 GCA_039028075.1 Bacteroidota bacterium
CAGTAGCTTCAGAATTTTTAGTGCGGATGTAACAGGAACAAAGGGACTCTTCTTCAATGATTCAGCATTTTACCTTATGGCTATTTTAGCTGTATTTACTATATTTTTCGGTTCTCGTAAAATCGATACGAGCCAAAAGAACACCGGGCTAATTACCGTAGTGGCTTTCGAGTCCTTGTTTAAGCTCTTTGCATTCCTGGTACTTGGATTGTATGTGACCTATGGATTGTTCGATGGGTTTTCCGACATCTTTTTGCAATCAAGCCAGTCAGCCTATTTTGAACGACTTACAACCATCGATCCAACGGACGGGTACGGAGACTGGTTTTGGCTTAATTTATTATCATGTTTTGCTATTGTGCTTCTTCCCAGGCAGTTCCATGTAGCCGTGAAGGAGAACAATAGTGAGGATCACCTGAGAAAAGCGATCTGGCTTTTCCCGCTATACCTTTTTCTCATCAATATCTTTGTACTCCCCATAGCGCTGGGCGGTAACCTCCTTTTTCCCGGCAATTCTGTAGATGCGGATACGTATGTGCTTGCCATGCCATTAGCCCAAGGGAATACTTTTTTAGCACTTTTGGTGTTTTTAGGAGGTTTTTCCGCGGCCACGAGTATGATCATTGTGTCCACTTCGGCACTGAGTATTATGATCAGTAACAATCTCATGATTCCTGGCATTTTGCGCAATGAGTTCCTTTCCAAAAAGTTAAATCCTAAGTTAAATAAAGTAGTGCTTCGCGGAAGGCAGATCATGATTGTAGCCATGTTAATGTTGGCTTATCTCTACTTTAAATATGTTGGCGAGCCGTTTCCTCTGGTTTCAATCGGTTTGATTTCATTCGTAGGTGTAGCCCAGTTTGCACCTTCAGCTATCGGCGGAATGTTCTGGAAAGGGGGAAACTATAAAGGTGCGATAGCCGGCTTGACAGTGGGGTTCTTAGTTTGGGGGTTTACTTTGGTACTGCCCACCATTGTAAACGCGAATTTGATAGATTCTACTGTGCTGGATAATGGCTTATTTGGGGTGAGCGGGTTAAAGCCTCAGGCCTTTCTGGGAGTGGATTTTTCGAATAACGTTGCCCAAGGGTTTATGTGGAGTATACTTTTTAATGGGCTGGCGTACGTTGGGGTTTCATCATTAACTACTCAATCCATTAAGGAAACCAACCAAGCTGAGGTCTTCGTTGATATATTCAAATATTCCACGGTTTACGAAAGCGCGATCGTATGGAAGGGGCAAGCGTTTATTACCGATATCAAAAACCTGCTTTCCATGTTTTTAGGCAAGAGAAGAACCGACCTCGCCTTTGAGCGTTTTTCCGATCGTAATGCCATAGAGCAAGGTACCATTGAGGCAGACTTTAGAGTAGTAAACTTTGCAGAGAAGTTGCTTTCCGGGGCCGTAGGTTCTGCTTCAGCGCGTATTCTAATGTCTTCAGTGGTAAAGGAGGAAGAGATTAAGTTGGAAGAAGTGTTTAATATACTTCAGGAAACACAGCGTTATATCACCGATAACAAGGAGCTAAAGAAAAAATCTGAAGAGCTAGAAACCGCTGGCATTCGATTGCGGGAAGCCAACGAAGAACTTACCAAGCTTGACCAGTTAAAAGACGAGTTTATTTCAACCGTGACCCACGAAATGCGTACTCCTATTACTTCTATCCGGGCGCTGTCCGAGATCATTAACGATAATGAAGATTTGGAACCGGAAGAGCGGGCTAAATTCCTGGACACTATCGTAGAGGAAACCAAGCGGATGGAGCGGCTTATAAACCAGGTTTTAGACCTGGAAAAAATGGAATCCGGAAAATTGGAAATACCGTTTAGCACAATTCATCTCAATGACGTAGTAAGCGAATCAGTAAAGAAAGTGAAGCAGTTGATTTCGGAAAAAGGTATTGTACTCAATACAAACCTTCACGCAAAATTGCCATTGGTAAAGGGAAACAGGGACCGTCTGGTACAGGTCATACTGAACCTGGTTTCAAACGCGATCAAATTTTGTGATCATTCTAACGGTGAGATTACCATTACCACCAGCGCGAAAAATGGTGCGGTAGAGCTGTCTGTATCGGATAACGGACCGGGGGTTCCTAATGATAGTCAAAAGTTAATTTTTGAGGCCTTCTATCAAGCTCGAAATCAAACGTTAAAAAAGCCTGAAGGCACTGGTTTGGGACTCACCATTTGTAAGAAAATCATCGACAAACACGAAGGATCCATTTGGATTGAAAATGGTTCGGAATCAGGGGCGATAGTCGCTTTTAGTTTGCCTAAATTAAAGCTATGAAAAAGGTACTAATAGTTGATGATGAGCCTAATATCCTTATGTCATTAGAGTTTCTAATGAAGAAAAATGGCTACCAGGTTTTTATAGCCAGAGACGGCACCGAGGCGCTTGGCACTGTGCAGGAGGAGCTTCCGGATGTAGTAATCCTAGATATCATGATGCCAGAAGTGGACGGCTACGAGGTTTGTGACTTTATTAAAAGAAGGCTGGATGCAAACATTAAAGTGATATTTCTCACGGCTAAAGGGAAGGAAAGCGATTTTGAAAAGGGCTACGAGGTAGGAGCGGATTTCTACATGACTAAACCATTTTCGACTAAGAAACTGGTGGATAAAGTAGATGAATTAGCGAATTAACACTATTTAACCTAAAGAACTATGAGTAACAAAATTCAAACGTTAAGCGGGTACATACACGAGTACTCCAAAAGCATACAAAACCCTGAGGAATTTTGGTCTCGGGTGGCAGATTCATTCCATTGGCATAAGCGATGGGATAAGGTGGTGGACTGGAATTTTGAAGGCCCCGATGTCAAGTGGTTCACCAATGCGAAACTCAACATCACTGAAAACCTGCTGGAGAGACATTTATTTGTGCTAGGCGACAAACCGGCGATAATCTGGGAACCTAATGACCCTGAGGAAGCGGTGCGCACTATTACCTATAGAGAGTTGTATGAGCTAGTTTGCCAGTTTGCCAATGCTATGAAAGCACAGGGTATCGAGAAAGGGGATCGGGTGATCATCTATATGCCCATGGTACCTGAGGCCGCTGTGGCTATGCTGGCTTGTGCACGTGTAGGAGCCGTACATTCCGTTGTTTTTGCCGGTTTTTCGGCCACTTCATTAGCGGATCGGATCGATGATTGTCAGGCTAAGATGGTATTAACCTCAGATGGCAACTTTAGGGGCAACAAGAAAATTCCGGTTAAGGCAGTAGTGGACGAGGCACTGGAAAATACCAGTTCCATTGAAAAAGTGATTGTCCTGCATCGCACCGGTGATGAAGTAACGATGAAAGAAGGTAGGGATATATGGTGGCATGATGCCATTGAAGGTGTGAGCACCGAGAATAAGGCTGAAGTCATGGATTCGGAAGATATGCTGTTTATTCTCTACACCTCAGGATCTACTGGAAAGCCCAAAGGCGTGGTACATACTTGCGGCGGGTATATGGTGTATACCAACTACTCCTTTCAAAATGTATTTCAATACTCTCAAGGAGATGTGTACTGGTGTACGGCTGATGTAGGCTGGATCACCGGACATAGCTATATTGTATATGGTCCTTTGTTAGCCGGGGCGACCAGCATTATGTTTGAGGGTGTGCCTACATTTCCTGATGCAGGTCGTTTCTGGGCAATTTGCGAGAAGCATAAAGTCAATCAATTCTACACTGCACCGACAGCCATCAGGGCATTGCAGGCTTTCGGTACCGAACCTATTGAACCCTACGATTTAAGTTCGTTGCGGGTAATAGGCTCGGTAGGTGAACCTATCAACGAGGAGGCCTGGCACTGGTATCACGATCATGTCGGTAAAGGAAAATGTCCCATTGTAGATACCTGGTGGCAAACGGAAACCGGAGGTATCTTGGTTTCTCCGGTAGCTGGTGTCACTCCTACAAAGCCCGGTTATGCGACATTGCCGTTACCGGGAGTGCAGTTGGCTGTTTTAGATAATGACGGTAACGAATTAAAAGGGAACAGTGTAGAAGGTAATTTATGTGTGAAGTACCCTTGGCCCTCTATGCTGCGAACGACTTATGGCGACCACGAAAGGTGTAAACAAACTTATTTTTCATCTTTTAAAGGGTACTACTTTACGGGGGATGGCGTAAAACGTGATGAGGACGGTTACTACCGAATTTTAGGCCGTGTAGATGATGTGATCAATGTCTCCGGTCATAGAATGGGAACGGCTGAAGTGGAGAATGCTATTAACGAGCACCCGAAAGTAGTTGAATCTGCGGTTGTGGGATATCCCCATGACATCAAAGGCCAGGGTATTTATGCGTATGTCATTTGCGATATGGAAGGCCGTTCGGAAGAAAACCTGATACAGGAGATCAGGGAGACCGTAAATAAGATCATAGGGCCAATTGCCAAGCCGGATAAAGTGCAAATCGTACCGGGCTTGCCAAAAACCCGATCAGGAAAGATCATGAGAAGGATTCTAAGAAAAATTGCCTCCGCCGATACCGCTGACATGGGGGATACTTCTACTCTTTTGAATCCTGAGGTGGTAGATGAGATTATGGAAGGAGCAAAGTGATTTGTAAACTATTAGTGGTGATTAGTTAATGTTTTTAAAAAACGAATAACCATTAATCAGGTAAGTAATAAGTAATTCAATGTCTAACCTGATTGCTTCTCGTATAGCGGATTTTTTGAAGCGCTATCCTCCGTTTGATGGACTTCATTCAGCTGACCTGGATAAACTCAGCCTAGCTGCTGTGGTAAAATATTTCAGCGCTGATGATTATGTTTTTCATCAGGGAGATGTAAAGTCAGAGCTTTTGTACATCGTCAAGGAAGGGGTGGTACATTTAGAGCGACAGGAGGATGACCAGATTATCTTAGTAGATATTTGTGATGAAGGCGACCTTTTTGGCGTGCGCGCCATGCTTACCGGTAAATCATACGTTTTTCATGCGAGATGTCCTGAAGAGTGCCTCATATATGGAGTTCCCATAGCGTTGTTCAAGCC
>JBCCIX010000356.1:0-4988 GCA_039028075.1 Bacteroidota bacterium
CTGTAAACCCTAATACTACGGTATTTGAATCGAGTTGAGAAGATACCGGGTTGCCAATTGAGGACAAAAAGTAATTCAGCGGGTTTTCGGATGAATTGGTATCGAGTTGCTCTGAAAACGTGAGCATTACATTTTGGTCACTTTCTATTCTTGCTTTTAAAAGAGACGGAGGAATATTGTCCGGAAACGGAAGTATAACATTATCAAAGAAGAAACTTTCATTTCTGGATGAGGTGTGATTTACCAAAAAACCAAAGTGATCGCCTAGTTCAACTTCCGTATCAACTACCGTTCCCACTGTGGTGAAATCTACACTCCCTGGCTCGCTTTTAAATAGTGTCCATTTTCCGGTTTCGGTTCTGGTTAAGCGAATAGAGAGGTCTATAGAAGCCGAAACAGATGGTTCAGAGTCTGAAATCAAAGGATCGCTGGATGTCGTTTTGTAAAAATCGATGCCATCGTCGGACCCTGACTGTCCTAATTGAACATAGTAGCCTGAAGGCAAAACGGATAAATCAGTCATATTCGCACCAAAATAGATTCGAAGGTTATTTGCCCCACTGGGAGCCTGATCATATTCAAGATCAAATTGCCAGGTTAAGATGCCATTTATAAAAGTTGGTTCTCCTGCGGTTGAGATCCAGATAGCAGAGGTTGCAGCAGGGCCATTACTCCTTAAGCGCTCCTCAAGGACAATATAATCATCTTCCCCAGAAGTTTTCGAACTTGTCCACATTGGCAACTTATCAAAATTTCCATCAGAAAAATCATCTATGATCTGTGCGCGCAAGCCATCTGCAAGGCAAAAAATGTTTAAGCCGATAATAAATGAGATGAAACCAACTCTTGCCATCATCAAATTATCCTAATTTTGTAGGTAGACACTAGGTCTTAAAAATACACTATTTAAAAAAAGAAAAGTAATGAAGTTAGCGATTGTTGGTGCTACAGGCCTTGTTGGTCAAGAGGTCTTAAAAGTGTTGGCAGAAAGAAAGCTAGAATTTGACGAGCTATTACCGGTAGCGTCCGAAAGGTCTGTAGGGAAAAAAATTGAATTCAATGGAAAAGACTACACCATAATGGGTATGGCTGATGCCGTCGCATTGAAACCCGACATCGCTATATTTTCCGCAGGCGGCTCTACTTCGTTAGAATGGGCACCAAAGTTCGAAGAGGCAGGGTGTGTGGTGGTAGATAACTCCTCCGCTTGGCGGATGAGTCCTGATCATAAGTTAATTGTTCCGGAAATCAACGGTGAAATTCTGCGTATCGATGACCGCATTATTGCTAACCCCAATTGCTCAACGATTCAAATGGTAATGGTGTTAGCGCCACTTCATAAAAAGTATAAGATCAAACGATTGGTCATTTCTACCTATCAGTCAGTGACCGGAACGGGGAAGGCCGCCGTTGATCAATTGATGGGTGAACGAAATAAAACAAAGACTGAGCCGATTTACCCTCATAAAATTGACATGAATGTACTTCCGCATATTGATGTATTCATGGACAACGGCTACACTAAGGAAGAAATGAAAATGGTGAACGAAACCCGAAAAATTCTCGAAGATGATAGCCTTCAAATTACCGCTACAGCGGTGCGGTTACCTGTTATGGGAGGCCATAGTGAGTCGATCAATGTAGAATTTCATCGTGATTATGATCTCAATGACGTGAGAAAAATCCTGGAAAACACCGATG
Source organism: Bacteroidota bacterium (assembly GCA_039028075.1). GTDB lineage: Bacteria > Bacteroidota > Bacteroidia > Cytophagales > Cyclobacteriaceae > Fulvivirga. The sequence goes on from JBCCIX010000356.1 coordinate 1,702, forward strand.
GCGTAGTGCTAGAGGATGACGTGGCCAGAAATGTCTATCCCATGCCTATCAACGCGCATCAAAAAGATGAGGTTTTTGTGGGTAGATTACGTAGGGACGAATCTAACGAAAACACCTTGAATATGTGGGTAGTTGCTGATAATCTTCGGAAAGGAGCTGCAACCAACGCTGTACAAATTGCTGAATATTTGACGGCCAGCAACCTGGTGTATTGATAGATAAACTTCTTTCGCCGAGCGTACAGTCTTTCATTCTTAAGCATGAAAACGAGGACCCCTTTCAGCTTTCCCTAAAATACAAGGAGGTAGATGGCATACCCATTCGTTTAATTTCCGAACAAATCTCAGGGAAGCAAAAAGCTAAAGGTAAACTGCCGTATTGGTACAGCAGAGAGGGTATTCTCTATCCTCCAAAACTGTCAATAGAACAATGTTCTTCGCAATCTACAGCAGAGTATAAGGCCAGTCTCCTGAAGGGCCATGCATTTGTAGACCTTACCGGAGGCACAGGAGTCGATACCTGGGCGTTATCACAATCCTTCCGTAAAGGGAGTTACGTAGAAAAGCTCGAGAATCTCGCTATCCTCGCTAGATCCAATTTCTCCGTTTTGAAAAGACATAATATCGAAGTACTCAATATCACTGCGGAGAATTATCTTAATTCAGCTTCTGGAAAAGTGGACTGTATTTATATAGACCCCGCCCGGAGAGATGAGGATAAAAACCGTGTATTCCGATTAGGAGACTGCGCGCCAAATATTATTCAACTGTTACCCCAGCTAAAAAAGAAAGCCCATAAAATCCTGATCAAGACTTCGCCAATGATGGACATTGATCTAGCCATCCGTTCACTCGGAAGTGTTAGTGAAGTTCATATTGTGGCAGTCAAAAACGATTGCAAAGAGGTGCTTTACCTCATTTCCGAAACGCAATCAAACGAGATCAGCTTTTTCACGGTCAATTTCAAAAAAGGTCGCACCGAGCGTTTTAATTCTACTCTTAATAAGATAATTGCTGCTCGTGCCCATCTATCTCGACCCATGGAATACTTGTATGAGCCCAATGCGTCCATATTAAAGGCGGGAGCATTTGACTTGGTATCGGAAAAATTCTCAATTTTCAAGTTGCACAAACATACCCATCTGTACACCAGTGACCAATTAATCACTGAGTTTCCGGGACGAGTGTTTAAAGTGGAACAATTACTACCTTATGCCAAAAAAGAGATTAGGCTCGCCATTCCAGATGGCAAGGCCAACATCTCCACGCGAAATTTTAAAGATGATGTGGCCACTATACAAAAAAAGACGGGGATCAAAGACGGAGGTGAAGCATATCTTTTAGGATTTACCGATCTCGATGAGGTCCAGCGCATAGCGTTATGTACTAAAGCAAAACTTCTATCCGACTAAAGATAAGGTGAAGTACGTAGAAGAATAAGGTGGCAAAACCGTAAACCTTCAGTATTTTTTTTCTATTCTGCGTATCCTCCCACCAGAGCATAATCCATGGTTTATACAAGCCAACAGCCAAGAAAACTAAGCTCAATAGCGCTACAGCTCCGGATAAGTCGGATAGAAGTTGCATATGACTATTATAATCATTTTTTCAGCCTTATATTCATGTCACCATTGTAGTTTTTCTATGGATGCCCTATTTCAAGGTTTAAGAGACCAAATTGAAACGCTTTCCAAGCTTGAGCATAGCGAATGGCGTTTGTTCAAAACCTACTGGAAACCGTTGTCGTTCAAAAAAGGCAAGCAACTCACTAAAATCGGACAAGTCGAGAATTACTTTTATTATGTACATAAAGGTGTAGTTCGCGGATATGCCTTCAAGGATGGTGAGGATATTAGCATCGGTTTTTCGTACAAGGGTGATTATACGGGTGCCTATGATTCATTTCTCACACGCAAACCTTCGGAATGGTGTATGGAAACCATTACAGAAGTAGAGTTGGCTCGAATTCATTATCATGATTTGATGGGTATGTTTGATAGATACAAGTCTATCGAGCGTTGGGGTAGACTGTTCAATGCTAAAATGCTTATTGGCATGTCCAGAAGGCAAGTAGAATCCCGATCCTACACGGCAGAAGAACGGTTTGAACGGCTGATGAAGCAAAGCCCGCATCTCTTTCAATTGGTTTCGCAACGGCATATCGCCTCGTACCTGGGCATGACCCCAGAAACCTTGAGCCGGCTTAGAAAAAAGGTACGTTAGTTTTTCTTGATCTATATCAACCCACCAAACTGGGTGTTGGTCTTAGTTTTGAAGAAACAAGAATGACATGAAAAACTCAGAATTACTGCAGGAGCTGGCCCTACAGAACCGAAAACTTATCTTTTTCACCAAAGACGTAGAGGTATTGCCTGAAGAAGTGCTTTCAGCAAGACCTGCGGAAGAGGCCTGGTCTACGGTAGAATGCTTTGATCACATGAACAAAGCCACAGAACTCTACCTCAATCAGATTGAAAAAAAATTAGAACAACTCAAACCTGAAAAAGGTGATTACAAAAAAACGATGTTTGCCAGTATGTTCACAAAAAGGCTTGCGCCCACCGCAGACGGCGAGATAAAAAGCAAAATGAAGACCTTAAAAGTTTTTTATCCGAAAGTAGGGGTGGGAAAAGAGGCAATAGAACAGTTTAAAGCTAATCTTGAACGATTTAAGGTGGTATTGATCCAGGCTAAAAACAAAGATCTTCGCTCGTTTAAAGTAACTACTGCTTTAGGTCCTATTCTTAAGTTTTACCTTGGCGACGCTTTGGATTTTGTCCATGCGCATAACCGAAGGCATGTGCAGCAAATAAAGAATACGATTGCGGCTATTGAAAGTAGGCAGCAATCAGCAGCCTGATTAATCAACTAATTCTCTCTTGACTATATTATATTCCTCAAAAAATATGTCGCCATTTGGTACGTTCATTTTGAATCCCGTCACCTCTCGATTTTCATCCAGCTTGAAGGTTATCAGGCCAAAGTCGAACCAGGCGTGGGTCTGATCCCATTCTATTTTCCAGGTATCGTAATGCCAATGCGTAAGAGACGCCGATAGATCCGGAGAGTGAGAAAAGTGAAGTTTTAACTCGCCACCTTCTTCTTTTATTGAAATATCACCGTACATGTCTGCAAAGTACATACCTATGTAGTCGGATTGGTCAGCACTCGGCTTAGTACCTGTTTTTCTGTTTTCTTTCAATTTGATGATCCGCTGGTCTTCCTCTTGCGGGAAGTAGAAATCAGCTAACCAATCCCGTTGATCCTCTGCAATGAACAAATTGAAAA
>JBCCIX010000357.1:0-4971 GCA_039028075.1 Bacteroidota bacterium
ACGCTAAAAGTAATCTCTGCCATAAACCAGTTAAATATCTTGATTCAGATGACTGAACCATAACAACCAAAAGTATTATTGAAATAAACCCTGTTGAAGTTAGGTAGATAGAAATACTTTGGAAAGTACATATTGCTTTTATGGTAAACCCCAAAAGAATTATTCCCATGATAACCGAAATCAGGGTAATGACAGAGACGAGATCATGGATAGTGGATTCCATAGATCCATTAGGAGGACATCCAGCATCACAGGAGAATATACCTGCCATTATTATTCCAAGTCCAAAAACCATTATTAACAGAGACCCTATTTTTGAACTTAAATTTTTTGCTGCCATAATGAAGATTGAAAGTCCAAATAGACAAAACAAAAATCCTGATGGGATAAAGCCTAAATAGTTCATCAAAAACTCAGTAGAGGAATTTGTAGCGCCCAATTCACTTACGAAGTGATGAATCGGTTTATATCCAGGCTTCAACAAGCCCGATATAATGGAAGTAGTTGTAAATAGTATAGTTCCTACTACTCCACTAAATGGTAAATAATTAAGGTATTTTGTTCTCATCGTATTGTATTTTCCAATCAAATCACTTCTTCAAATACTTCACTTATATGTTTCCTCTCCTCTGGTTTCAACTTAAAGTATAGCTGATCATACAGACTCTTAAAAATGGCATTACCATCTCCTTGAATACTCATCCATTCCTTAAGTGTCAATACAAACACTTCAACACCCACAGCATTGATCAAGTTATTTAGTGCAATTACTCCTTTATTACTTTCAAGGTATTCAGCGCCATCGGAGTAGATTAACGTTGGCTCTGCATTTGGTTCATTATTTCGATTCTTGTAATACAATTCCTTCTTCTTCTCAATGATGAGATCTACAGCCTCGCTTCTAAGTGTAGTACTTACAACCTGTAATGCTATCGCCTCTGGTAGCGCTTTTTGAAGCATATCTGCACCTTGAACAGCCGCAACTTTAACATTGGCTTGAAGCCAAAGTTGGATCATTTGACTGGCCACCGTGTGATAGATGTAAACACGTTCCTCCAAACCAGTCGTATCTGCATACCAGCCCTCCTTTTCGGAGATCGCAATGGTATTGGGAAAAGCATAAAATGGTTCCTGATAATGAGGGATTTCTACTAATCTTAGCTCTTTAAATGGAAAAGATCCCAATTCCTTTTCAATGAAAGTAAATGACTTTTCAACTGCGTTTTCATACATCACCAAATTGAATGGATGTTTTGGAAAGGCCCACATGCTTAATTGAAGCGAATCTATTTGCATAGACTTGGGTTTGGTTTCAAAAGAGCCAAAACACCAATTGAAAGGCGTAGGATTTTCGATCACAAATGAAGCATAGTTTCGGCCATCTTGTGACCAAGATTTAACAATTTGGCCAGGACCTAGTGGTTGTTGTCCTTCTACCGTACTTAACCGGACAGTACCATTAACCCAAAAGGCATCAGGAGAAATGGCCAGGTTGTTCAAAGCAGTTTTATCATCAATCGAAGGCATTCTTGAAGATCGGCTTTCTAAGTCGTATTCCTTGCGTTTTAAGTTGGCAGTCAATTCTCCACTCTTATCATAGCCAATAACAGGCAAAAAATCATAAATACTTCCAAACACATTTTTAATACTGAGATCAGTGCGGCTGTCCTTTTCATCTTGTGAAAATCCCAGGTACTGCTTGGTTGCGACCAATTCAAGACGAAGGGTATCATTAGCCATTTCTGCTGGTATTTGATACTGAGCTAAGCCATGACGTTGATCATATTGAGATTGCTTTAGTTCCTGTGCGTCCGACATAGTGAATGACTCAATGGTCACGAACGCAGGAAGATTCAAGTAAAGAGAAGAGACCTCTTGATGGTCAACTGAGATCAAAACTAAGGAGGCCTCATACCTAGCCATTTGTTCGTCAGGGAAAAAATCAATGGTCAAATCCACTTGCCGATATTTAGGCTGTTCCGTTTCCTGAATAGCACTGTAGGTTTTCTCATAATCAGCAGCGTTTGCCTCGATCATGTAGGATGTTTGATATTTTCCAAGCACTTGTACTTCATTGACCACCTTGGCTCTCACTGCAATAAAGCTCACAAGTGCACTTACTGCAACGATCTTACCTGGCCAACCAAGCTGACTGTTATGTCGTCGGAACTTTTGAAAAAACGAAAATTCACTCCCTCTTCTCCAAAAGAAAATTCCTAGACAGATAATTAAGAGTGCAGCGAGTAGCCACATGAAATAAAACCAAGGTGCGGATAGTTTCCAAACTCCATAACCACTCATTTCCGAGTAGCCTTCCAGGCCAGGCACCACTGCATACCCGAATAAGGCCTGCTCCACCAAACCCAATTCGTGAGCCAGAATAAGCATCAAAAAGAGGCCGGAACTAATAAAATGGGTCATGAAACGGTTGCCTGTTAGCCCTGCGATAAAGAAGACTAAAGCAATCTCCAACACATAGGTGAGCCATCCCCATTGGAAACCGAAAATATCATAGATGTAAAGCGACCAATCAATATATGCGGCACCTCCTTTGAGTATTTGTGCCAAAACACCGATGCACATGAAAAAGAATGAGAGGATTCCAGCCACACCTACCATCGCCAAAAACTTAGAAAGCAGGGTGGTCCAAGTGGGTACGGGTAAAGCATCCGCAATTGGCCATAGGTTAGCTGTTCGTTCTTTGAAGAAAAGGTCGCTTGACCAAATCATTAGTAGAATGATAATGAAAACTCCAACCTCCAACCTAAAAGCAGTCATAGTGAACGTAAGCGGCACTGTATTTCCAATCAAGAAATCGGCACCTAAAAATAGATTGAGGAGTATCACCATCAACAACACAATGCCCAATACAACCCGAAAGCTGATGGGCCGAACAACATTCAGGAATTCAAGCCTGATAAGCGTAAGCATTTTCTGGAATTGATCTCCTATACTAAAAGAAGTATGAACTTTCAAGAACTCATCTTGGGAGTATACAGTATCAATATTTATTGATTTTTCCTGGTGAGAATCAAGTTTCGATTCCTTGCCATCCTTTCTCAGAAACCCTTTGAAAGTAAACCTTTTATAGCTCCACAGAATAAGCAAAAAGCTCACCATTAGCCATACCAAACGATTGAACAATAAATAGCCACTGAAGGGTAGGAAGCTAGCATTTTTAGCTGCAACATCCATTCTTTCCACCAGAAATTCAGTAGCCTTGAAGCCAAATGGATCCAATAGCTGTAAGATCGGAAACGAAGGATTCGCCTCGTTGGATGATTCCGTCACAAAGAAAAGCATGACGATAAAAAACACCCCAAAGTAACCTGCAGAAGCTTTTGTAAACCTGACAATGAACGCAAACACCGCACTGGTCAGCAGTAATAGATTGGGTATGAGCAGTATTATATACCCCTGGAGTAGCTGAGCTAGCGGCGCAGGACCAAAACGATGAGGTTCACCAATTCCTACATAGGGTGTGAGTAACATACCGACGACATAGCCAAATACAAGCAACACATTGATCACATAAGCAGAAAGAAAACGTCCAATAAAGAACTCCTTCTCTCTAATGGGCATGGCAAAAAACCAAAGAGCTGTTTTATGCTGAATGTCTTTGTAGAGCACTCCTCCGGTAATCATCGCTACAATGATCATCACAAGCATACCACCACCCGCCAGGTTTCTATAAAAAATGGCAGCAGCATTGATGAAAAGTGCATCATTCACATAGAAGTCATAGGTGCCTTTTGTATACCAGATGCCTTGAAAAGCGAGTACTAGCAACATAAAGATCGTACTCCACTGAGCAAACCGGCGCCTTAGCTCAAAACTTAAAATGGTACTAATCACTATAATAAAGTTTCTTGATGATCAGACAACAGATTAAAATAAACGTCCTCCAGGGTAGCTGTCCTACCAGAAAACCGGCCATCTGGAAGCTCATCGGAGATGATAGTTAGCATCATCCGGCCTGCGTAAAATCGCTGAGAAATCACTTTGTACTTTTCCTTGAATTCTATCGACTCTTCTTTAGTGACAGGGACTTCAAAAACCTTTCCCTGCAGTTCATTTTCAATGTCCTCCGGTTTGCCCGTCAAGATCACTTCCCCATTGCCGATTATCGCCATCTCCTGACAAAGTGTACTTACATCTTCCACAATATGAGTAGAAAGGAGTACTACCGCATCTTCCCCCAACTCAGCCAAGAGGTTGTAAAATCGATTTCGCTCCATTGGATCCAATCCTGCCGTTGGTTCGTCTACGATGATTATTTCTGGATTTCCAATGAGAGCTTGAGCAATACCAAATCGCTGCTTCATTCCGCCGGAGTAACCATCAAGCCTGTTTTTTCTTACCTCGAAAAGATTTACACGGTGCAACAGTTGATGTACGACCTCTTTGCGCTCTTGCTTGCTCTTGATTCCCTTCATGCGTGCTACATGCAGTAGCAGCTCCTCAGCTGAAACATTAGGATACACACCAAACTCCTGAGGTAAATACCCTAAGACTTGTCTAAGTGCATCTGGTGTTTTAAAAACGTCAACCCTATTGAAATGAATGGTACCTTCATCTGCATTTTGCAAAGTGGCAATCGTTCGCATGAGCGTTGATTTGCCAGCTCCGTTCTGCCCGAGCAAGCCAAACATCCCTTTATCGATGGTTAGATTAATTCTTCTTAATGCATGCACTTTTCCATTCCTACCATTAGCGTAAGTCTTAGATAGATCTCTGATCTTTAAAGTCATTGATTTAAAATTTGGAGATTAGAAACGACTAACAAATACTTCCTCAGGTATCATTGCGAGTTAAGCCTGGATTGCAGCCATTTCTTTCCTTCATCCACACTAAAAAAAGCTTCTCCAGGCGCACCCATCATCTTTTTCATACCCATTTTTATGATCGGCTTCATGAATTTCATCATCGCAGAACCTTGGGTAATCATCGCAATTCCAATGCAGTACGCAC
>JBCCIX010000358.1:0-4966 GCA_039028075.1 Bacteroidota bacterium
TCATATGAGCCCAAACCATCAAAATTTGGCGCTTAACTTCATGAACGTAGATTATAATTTTCAAAAGCTCTATGGACTGGAGATTTTAGAAGGAAGAGGTTTCGAGGTAACGGATCATAACTTTAGCGGTGATTTGGTAGATAAACTCATAATCAACGAGTCTGCGGTAAGCTATTTAGGATTTAAATCAATTTCGGATGCTGTAGGTGCAACTTTGAATTTCGGAAACCGGGACTGGATGATTATAGGTATAGTCGAGGATTATCATCAACTTACACTTCATGAACGAATTGAGCCGTTAGCTTTGCTACCTTACTTAAGTACTTTCAACGGATATTCAATCAAACTCATCGGAGAACCACATTCCGCGCTGATTAGCAGCATTCAGGAGCGCTATGATCGTATATTTCCCGGTAATTACTTTGATTACTTTTTTCTGTCGGATCAATATGCTCAATATTATCAACCGGAAATGAGATTGAGAGTAATTAGCAAGGTGTTTACCGCATTATCTATAGTCATGGTCATGCTGGGGTTGTATGGATTGACTTCAATGACCTTAGAAAAGAAAGTGAAAGAAATTGGTATTCGTAAAGTCCTAGGAGCAAAGTTGAGTCAATTGCTTTTTCTGCTTGTCAAAGATTTTGCTTTTTTGATGTGCATTGCACTTTTTGTTGGCATTCCATTGAGTTTTTATTTTATTGAGCTTTGGAAAGCAGATTTTGCCTACTCCTCTCAATTAGGCGTGCGATCTATTATTGCGGCTTGCGCATTGGTTTTGACTTTCACTAGTCTACCAATCATCGTTCAGACTGGAAGAATTGCCAACCATAATCCGGTGCAAGCGTTGCGGGATGAATAGGGCACACTTTATCGACCTATACACTCAGGGTTTTTGAAAGTCTTGGGATAGATCTGCAAGCTGGGGGTTTTGTCGTCATGGAAGGGACAGTGCAGCATGTAGGTGGAGCCTGTCCCGGACTTGTTCCGGGAGTCGGGTTTCAAGCCATAATGGTCAAGTACCTGGCCGATGGTGAGCTGCTGTTTGATCTTGGAGATTTCCATTGAAGAAAAGTTAATTATGCATATCTGCTACAAACATACACTTTAATCTATTTTGTACTAGCGCACAATGATTTTATTATGCATTAAAAGCATGTTATATTTGTCGTATCGAAGATTTCAAGTGGTTTTAATAGCATATAGTGTATGAGCACATTCAGCAATAGACTTAAAACACAGCGAGAAGCCCTTAAACTTTCACAGTCTAAACTAGCCAGCGAAGTAGGGTTGCACCAGTCTATTATTGGTAGGTATGAAAGGGATGAAGCTAAACCAACAATAGATGTCGTATCTAAAATGGCTGTGGCACTTAATACTACAGTGGGGTATTTGTTAGGGGAAAATGATCAAGCAGATACCTTCAAAAATCCAGATATGCTTAAACGGTTTAAGGACATCCTATCTTTCCCTAAAGAAAAGCAGGAGCATATCCTTTATGCCATTGATTCTATGATTAAAGCAACCAAGTTAGAAAGCTTGTAACAAGTAAAGGTAGCTATGGCTTATATGTGTAATTGTACTCGCTTGGGAGTGGGACTAATCTCTTTTTTAAACCTTTAGGCTTGTAGTATATTAAGGATTTTTCGCTAAAATCATACGCAGGGTAATGAAATCCGCCTAGTTCCTTATTATCAAATAGGTAAAATTTATCTGTCAAGATACTGTAGACTGATTGATGAACTTGGCCTTCAATTGGCAAATTACAAGCTATATGATCTCCTGTAGGTAGAACGTAATACCCTTCCTCATAAACACCGGTTATAACTAATGTACTACCCTCTGATTGAAGGTCAAAAGAATGTACATCAACATAACCGCTACCTAGAGAAGAAGACTTAATGTAAAATATCTTTCCATGCACAAGATCAGGTTTATAACCTTCCGCTAATATTTCCTTCTGTTTTTTTGACTTAACGTTTAGTTGATAAACCCCATCATATAAATTCGTAGAAAAGTAAATTGTACTATTATCTTCATTGACAGTAGCTTCTTGTGGAATACCGTTGACACTATACTCTTGCATAAGATTCCCATCCTGCACTATCAACTTATCCTTCTGAGAAAAAAGAATCAGATTATCACGAACGAAAATAGGATCGTTCCCCTTCGAATACTTCTGTAACAAACTCAATTTATCCCCACTTAGAACCAGTAACTGATTTTGGTTTTCTCCACGTACCACTTTAAAAACAGGATAGTGTTCCTGGTAGCCTACGAAAATGTAAATGGAATTATCTTGCTTGGTAATAGTAGCCTCTTTGTTAGAACTAGCGTTGCAAGCAAAAAGCAACAGCGTTAAAATAAATTTAATCGTCATTATTCTCATTTATTAAATAAGCCCTTCCAGTGATTGATAAAATTATTCTTAATCGATCTAACTTTTTCAACTACTTTCTGCGTTCCTTTTCCAACACTTCTCATGGTATCACCTGTCGACTTTAATGCTGTGGATAAAGGACCCCGTTGCGCATCGCCTTTTCCTCCAGTAAACTTGTACCAAGTTGGCTTATTATCCCCAGTCCATCCGTTACTAGCCTTTGTCTTTTCTGTTCTTCTTCCAGGTCCAGTATCCATTACTTGAGGAACGTCTTCTTTCCATGTACCACTATATTCCTCTTCTCCTGGAACAGCCAGTGCTACATGGCCAGAGCCCCCTTCACTCGTTGAACCGCCAATTACTATTTCACCTTTATTTGCTAAGTCTTGTACTTCATCTAACGATATTTCTTCAAAATCATCGGAATTAGCCATATGATCCACCATATCGTTTGCAAGCATAAAATGACTACCTTCTCCATTTTGTCTAAATTGTGTATCCCCAGTAAGTTCCTCAAACGCAGTACACACACCAACATTACAAGCTGCTGCGGTTTTACCTTGTGAATCAGTAGCTGCTTTAACACCGTTTTTGGCAGCTTTCTTTAAATCCTCGGGATCGGTGCTATCCTCCGGGGCCATCCCCGTTTTATCAATATAGCGCATAGGGTTCATGAAGGCATATTGGTACGGTGACCAACTGCTAAATTCATCCGCCAATGGATCCACACCCGTATAACCCACCGTCCACCAGGGATCATAGAACCTAGCCAAATGGTCGTACAACTCGATGCCATAATCATCTACCAGCTCCCGGTCAATATATTTAAAGCGATTAACAGGACTGCTTGGCCGCTGGAAGCTCAACGCATCAATCTGTCCGCCATAGGGGAAAAACGTATTCATACTCACAATAGGCCCCTCGGCATAGGTCACCTTCATATCATCAAAAAACGTCCGGCCATTCGCTGATTCGTGCGAAGCGTAGATGTAGAGCAGCCCTTCGTGTTCCATGATCAAATCCTCAAAGGCCAACCGTTCGTGGGCCATGTTGGCCGCGCTACTGATCTGGGCAAAGCCCGAGGCTTTATAGTTCAGGTGTTTATCGAACAGGATGTAGTTTAGATAGGCGGCCGGTACGTTGTCACTACCTGTACCATTTAAGCCTAACGTTCCTAGCGTATTATCAAACGCATCGAAGGTCGCTTGCTGGCCTGCTTCCGTGCCGCCATTCACGCCCCCAAACGCCCCGGCTACCGCGCCTATAAACGTACCTAAAGCGGTTGTACTGCTATAGCCATTCCCGCCTTCGTAATACGCATAGACTTCCATGCTCACCGTATCGCCTGGAAAGACGTGTAGGCTTAATGCTGGGCCAATCGGTTGACTGCTTTTCAACTCGGCCACTTCATTGCCCCCGGGCGTGTGGTTCGCGCTGCTGAACGTAGCCCGCGTTTCCTGGACATTACTGAACAACGCTTCTTCATTGCCGGCACTTTCACTTTCCATACTCGCGTCAAAGACCCAGGTATCTGTTTTCGTAGTGAAGCTCAACCAGCTGTTTTGCAATCGATCCGATATGGTGTACTCATAGGTGGCCGAACCTTCGTTTTCCATCACCACACGGCCTTCCTCATGACTGATGAACCGCAATGAATCGTTCTCATAAAAGAATTCCCCGATGTAGTCGCTGCGCTTGACCAGTTCCCCATTTTCGTAGTTCAGTTGGGCCAGCTTCATCCCGGCAGCATCGTAGATAAATTTCACCAAGCGGTTGTTCGTTAAGAGGATGCTGTCCGGCAAGTTCAGGTAATTGTAGCTGTAGCGAATGATGTCTTTATTCTCATCGCGTGAGAGGTTTCCGTTCTCGTCAAATTCGTAGTCATCTATCCCGCTTACCGCATGTTTGTTCCCGTCCTTGAACCCATAGTTATTGTCCCCGCCATCGGTAATGTTCACCGGCTGGTTCCCATCATAGACATACGACAACCGGTCTAAATCCTGACCCAATAGATCTTTTCTAATAACTTCCGTAGGACTTCCATTGAGGTTATAATTGATATTGCTCACACTGTAGGCGGTTGAGTTTTGCCAGGTGCCCAATTGGTATTTATGGTTCGCGGATTTCAGGCGGTTCATCGCATCGTAGGTGTACGTGTTCGCCCGTTGGTCAATATCCGCTAAGCCCAGATCCGTACTCCACTTGATCCCGGACACATCTCCATTGTATCTAGGCTGGTTCCCGATCCCGATATCTTCATTATAGCCGAAGTTCATGCCAAAGAAGTCTTGCGCTTGGCCGGTATCATCATTGTGGGCCAGGCCTCCGTTCAACGTAGCGTCATTGATGGAAGTCAACCACCCACGAATATTGTACCTATAGTCAATACTTTGGGCAAAACTATTTCCATTGTCTTCAGAGTGCAGGTTTTTTTCAATGAGTTCACCCAGTTCGTTGTACGCATTTACACCACTTTTTTTAAACACCAAAAATCGTGTGGGTCTTAAAAATTGGGCGGTATTTCCAACGCGTAGCACTACCCTAAAATAGCCGTTTATTTTTCATTGGAAGCCACCTTTCCGATGA
>JBCCIX010000359.1:0-4960 GCA_039028075.1 Bacteroidota bacterium
CACCTCAACGGTTTCTGGAAAAAATCAAAAAACAACTTCGAAGTGCTTCTCTCCGGAGCCCCTTCAAAGTTTACTATTGATGCAATACGAAATCTCTTTGGCTCAAAAATGAACTTCGAGTTCAAAGAAAGTGGATGGCGCACGGTTCCTTCAGAGAAGGAAGGACCGGCATCCAACGGATCTGTTCAAGCTTCGATCCGTCTTGGAAAGAAGACACTGATGAAGAATCACGAAGATTACATTCCTCTACTCATTACAAACCATTTACTTGGCGGATTCTTTGGTTCCAGGCTAATGAAAAATTTACGAGAGGATAAAGGTCTTACCTACGGCATAAGCTCCAGCATCGTTCCACTGCAAGAAGGGGCCTACTGGGTGATCGGGGCAGAGGTCAATGTTGATAAGGTGAATCTTGCGTTAGAAGAAATACATCATGAGATCCAGCGACTCGCTGAATTCAACAACGAGGAAGAATTAAAAACAGTTAAAACCCATATAATCGGTAGCCTTCAGTCCGAACTAAACTCCCCTTTTGCGCTGATGAATCGCTACAAGTCTGTGCATTTGCACGGACTTGATTATAGCTTTTTCGATACGTTATTCAACACTCTGAGTTCGTTTACGGTCTCCGATTTAAAAGTAACTGCGGAAAAGTACTTGGTAACCGGAGAACTAAAGCAGATCATAATCTCTTAGTTTAAGAGAACAAATCTGAATTTGCTCCAATTGATTAGGCCGATTTCTTCAGTTGTGACAAAGAAATTTCTTTGTTTTTAAGCTTAGTTGCCAATTCTTTCGCTTGCGCTCTATTCTTAGAGTATTTGATATGATTAGGTACGCCTTTAAGGTCATGGATTAAACCTAACCAATTCATAAATTTTAACCCGTAAAATGTAATATCAATTTCCCACCAGAAAAACCCCTGTCGAGCCGCTACCTGATAGTAATGATGGTTATTATGCCAACCTTCACCCAATGTTAAAAGTGCCAACCACAAACTATTCCTTGATTCATCGCCAGACTCATATCTCTGTTTCCCAAATTTATGCATGATCGAATTAATCGAAAATGTTCCATGATAGGCCAAAATTGTACTTAAAAAGAAGCCGACGAAAAGAGTAGAAAGTCCGTGGTGCGTAAACATCAAAAGGACACTTCCACCATTTACCCACGCTCCTAAAGCGGTGACGATCAATGCCAGTACAGTGGGCGGCACCAGATAGTGCTTGTTAAGCCATAGCAACTCCGGGTATTTGGCATAATCACCAATGGTTTTAAAGTCTGTCTCTTTATAGTCCGGACCAATGATCCATCCGATATGTGAATACCAGAAGCCATAGAGCTTCATGGAGTGCGGATCAGCCGGAGTGTCACTATGTCTATGATGATGTCGATGGTGAGCCGCCCACCACAGCGCTCCTTTTTGAGCAGAGGTCTGCGCCATAAAGGCGATAACAAATTGGAACCAGCGTGAAGTCCTATACGACTTGTGCGAAAAATAGCGGTGGTAGCCCCCGGTTATCCAAAACATTCTTAAGAAATATAGAAAAATACAAACGATCCAATCAAACAATGTAGCCCCCGTCCAAATAGCTGCTAAAGGCAATAAATGCACGATGGTAAAAGCTATTTCCTGTTTGAGTATAGGCTTTCTCCTTTCTTCTAACAATGCTTTTTCTTCTGCCATGATCAAAAATAATATGCAAGGGGTAAAGTTAATTATTAATTATTTGCCAAACCCAATAACGATCGTTCGGAAGGTTAATTGACTTTAGCTAGGATTGTTTTTATCTCATTAAGTTTAAGAAGCGCCTCCACCGGAGAAATCGTGTTAATATCCAAGGCATCCATCAGCGCCTGAACCTCCTTATATCTCGGGTCAGCTTCAAACAGGCTCATTTGATAATTGGCTTTGGGCACTTCTTTAAGCTTTTTGGAAGTATCATTCTTATGCTTGTCCTTTTCGAGAAAATGAAGAATTTCATTCGCACGGATGACCACTTTATTAGGCATACCCGCTAGCTGAGCCACATGGATCCCAAAACTATGCTCACTCCCGCCTTCTTTGAGTTTACGCATAAAAAGGATCTTATCGCCCACTTCTTTTACCGATACATTGAAATTCTTTATCCTCGGGAAATCCTCGGTCAACTGGTTGAGTTCGTGGTAATGCGTGGCAAATAATGTTTTTACCCTGTAGTCCAAGTGGTTATGTATAAACTCAACAATAGACCAGGCGATAGAAACACCATCATACGTACTGGTTCCTCGGCCAATCTCATCCATCAGTACCAGACTACGGTCGGATAAATTATTAAGAATACTAGCCGTTTCGGTCATTTCCACCATGAATGTGGATTCTCCCTTAGAGAGGTTATCGGAAGCCCCAACGCGCGTAAACACTTTATCGACCAGACCAATGGATGCACTCCCGGCCGGTACAAAAGACCCCATTTGGGCCATAAGAACAATCAAGGCCGTCTGCCTCAATAGTGCCGATTTGCCCGCCATGTTTGGACCGGTGATGATGATCACCTGCTGGCTATCGTTGTCCAGAAAAACATCGTTAGGCACGTACGATTCGCCCGGCGGGAGTTGACGTTCAATCACAGGATGTCGGCCCTCCTTAATGTCCAGGGCTGTACCGTCATTGATCTCAGGTGCTATGTATTCATTCTGTCGGGCGATCAGGGCAAATGCGCTAAGACAATCCAGGGCCGACAAAACCTTTGCGTTTTTTTGGATTTGTTTGATATAGGCTGTGGCTTCTGTGATTAAGTCGTGAAATAATTGCTGCTCAATGAGCACCAGTTTATCTTCCGCATTGAGGATTTTTTCTTCATACACTTTGAGCTCTTCCGTAATATATCGCTCAGCGTTTACCAGCGTCTGCTTTCGTATCCACTCCTCCGGAACTTTATCTTTGTGCGCATTACTAACTTCCAGATAGTATCCAAAAACTTTGTTATAGGCTATCTTTAACGAAGGAATACCCGTACGCTCAATTTCACGCTGCTGAATTTGCACCAGATAATCCTTACCTGAAAAAGCAATCTTTCTCAATTCATCTAACGCATTATCAACCCCATCCTTAATGATATTACCCTGATTCGATACAATAGGCACATCATCTTTTAACGTAGTTTCAATGGTTTCCAGTAAAGCTTTACACGGATCAATCTGATCGGCCAATTTCATTAGTTCGGTTAGCCCTGACTTATAAAGCAGGGTTTTTACCGGTGCCATATTAACCAGGGATTTTTTGAGCTGAACCATTTCCCTTGGATTGATCCGACCGACGGCCACTTTCGAGATCAGGCGCTCAAGGTCACCAATAGGTTTAAGGTAGCCTCGAACCTCTTCCAAAAGCTCCTCGTCCTGGTAAAATGCGTTGACGGTGGATAGACGCTCTTGAATGGTACCGGCATCTTTTAACGGAAGTACTACCCATTTCTTGAGGAGCCTGGAACCCATGGGCGTGATGGTCTCATCCAAAATATCGATCAAGGGTACACCTCCATCGTGTTGAGGATAGATCAACTCCAAATTGCGAATAGTGAATTTATCCAACCAAACGTATTTGTCTTCGTCAATCCTTGAAATGGACGATATATGACCCATCTCATTATGCTCCGTCTCTTCGAGGTAATGTAACACGGCTCCGGAAGCAATGATAGCCTCGTACATACCTTCAATGCCAAAACCTTTTAGGGAATTCGTCTTGAAATGACTGATGAGTTTTTCATGCCCAAAAGAAGAGCCGTATACCCATTCATCCATGCTATGGGTAAGATACTCATCGCCAAATAACCCTTCCAGCTCAGCGCGATTGGCCTTACTTAAGATCACTTCCGAAGGGTTAAAACCTTGGAAAAGCTTAGCCACATATTCCTTAGATCCTTGAGTAGTCATAAACTCGCCGGTAGAAAGATCCAAAAATGCTACGCCCGATTTATCTTGATTGAAAAAAATGGAAGCTAGAAAATTATTGGTTTTCCGGTCAAGTACGTTATCGTTAAAAGATAATCCTGGGGTCACTAATTCAGTAACTCCTCGTTTTACGATTCCTTTTACGGATTTAGGATCTTCCAATTGATCGCAAATGGCTACCCTATTCCCGGCACGCACTAATTTAGGCAAATAGGTATCCAGTGAATGATGGGGAAAACCTGCGAGTTCTATGTGTGAGGCCGCTCCATTGGCACGCTTGGTTAATACGATATCCAGTACTTTGCTGGCACGCACCGCGTCTTCCCCAAAAGTCTCGTAAAAATCCCCTACCCTAAAAAGCAAAAGTGCACCTGGATACTTTGCCTTAATAGCATTGTATTGCTTCATCAGCGGGGTTTCTTTGGCCTCTTTGGTCTTTGGCATAGTGGTTTTAACGGAAGGAGCAAAGATTCATTTTTTTGCCGCGATAAGCAATCAAAACAAAACCTGGCGGGTTGATCACACCTATGGGAAAAAGAAATTTTGCAACATAATTTATGGAATCCCGGACGGGGTGGCATCCTATGGTCAGTTGAACCAAAATAATAACACCATGACATCACTGAAAACATCCGGATTAGCTTTGCTTACCGGCGGCGCATTACTAGTAACCACTCCTAAACAGGATACCCCTGAACTCAAAAGCCTGGGGTCATACATAACCAGCTGCAATACACAGAACCGTTGTGTATTTCGCACCTTATTTGGCGAAGAGGAGAGTGAATTTGTAATTCCTAAAGCGGCGCGACACTCGATTGACAAAGGTTTGAGCTGGATAGCAAAAGCTCAGCTAGCAAACGGTGGATGGGGCGCTGGTTCACACCAGCGGCAAGACATTCTCGATCCACACGCCGTACAGGCGGACCCGGCCACTACATCCATGGTAGCCATGGCGCTTCTGCGGACCGGAAATACCCTTCACCAAGGCGAGTTTTCAGACCCGTTGAACAAAGCGCTAAATTTCATTTTA